>QHZM01000203.1 GCA_003224665.1 Acidobacteriota bacterium | reverse complement strand
TAGCTCGATTTGTCCACCATCACCGTGAAGTCGGTGATGGCAGGCGAATAGACAGCGCCGCCCGCGCAGGGGCCCATGATGGCGGAAATTTGCGGGATGACGCCTGAAGCAAGAGTATTGCGGAGGAAGATCTCCGCGTAACCCGCGAGCGAAGCCACTCCTTCCTGGATGCGCGCTCCCCCGGAGTCATTCAAGCCGATGACGGGCGCGCCAACTTTCATGGCCAGGTCCATCACTTTGCAGATCTTGGCGGCGTTGGCCTCACTCAGCGAACCCCCGAAGACCGTGAAGTCCTGAGCGAAGACGAACACCGGGCGACCGTGGATGCGTCCCGATCCGGTGACGACCCCGTCACCGGGGAACTTCTGCTCGTCCATGCCGAAGTCATGGCTCTGGTGCACCACGAACTTGTCGATCTCGGATTCTTCGAGTTTTTCCTGGTGAGTCATCAAAGTGAGGCCTTCGCGTGCCAGGGGCCTGCCTCGGCGGGCGACAAAGGCGGAGAGCTCAGTCCATGTTCCCGAGCGCTCGCTCTTCGACGCCGTCGTCCGCGCCGCCGGACCCGGTATTCCACTCCGGCAGACCGGACCAGTGCTCGCAAACAATAATGGAGTTCGACGGCCTCTTGGGGTCGTACTTCAGGTTGGTCGTACGCCCGGTTATTCGTCTCGCCAGGGGGATGATGTCGGGCAGCCCGGAAATATCCTGGGAGGCTTCATAGATGACGCCCGCGAGCGTGTATTTATAAATCAGTAAACGGGGGCCCGGTTCGGACAGTTCGGGCTCGAGGATGTCCAGGATCAGGCCGGTGGCGATCCGCCCGCGGCGGTTAACGTCCAGGCGGCGTAGTCTCTCGAGCTCCGCGGGAGTCTTCCGCCTCCAAAGGATGAGGCGGGTCGTGACCCAAACTCCCGCCAAGACTGCCGCGGCCGCAATCAGCAGAGTCTGCGTGAGTCCTTCTGATGGAATCACCGAGCCTTTAGCTTCTCCCAGTCCTTCAGGAATTGGTCTTGGCCCTTGTCGGTCAGGGGATGCTTAAACAGCAGCTCAAAGACCTTGAAGGGCATGGTGGCGACATCGACTCCCGCTTTCGCCGCGTCCACGACGTGCAAGGGATGACGAAGTGAAGCGGCCAACACCTGAGTCTTAAACGAATAATTGCGATAAATAGTGACGATGTCGCGGATCAGGTCCATTCCAACGTGGGAGATGTCATCCAGCCGGCCCACGAACGGGCTGACGTATGTGGCCCCGGTCTTTGCGACCAGCAAGGCCTGGGGCGCGGAGAAACAAAGGGTGGAGTTCACCTTGATGCCGTCACCCACCAGGCACTTGGCGGCTTTTAAGCCCTCTTTGGTCGTCGGGGTCTTCACGACCACCCAGGAATGGATTTTGGCCAGCTCGCGTCCCTGCCGGCACATTCCTTCGGTGTCCGTGCAAGTGACTTCAGCGCTGACGGGGCCCTGAACACTTTCACAAATTTCCACAATCCGCTTCCTGAAGTCTGCGCCTTCTTTGGCGATCAAAGAGGGATTGGTGGTCACTCCGTCGAGGAGGCCCAAGGATGCGCCCTCGCGAATTTCATCCAGATTGGCTGTGTCCAGGAATATTTTCATCGCTCACCCCTTTCAGGAAAAGCTCCCGTAAAGGATCATAGAGTAATTATATCACCATGCGTATTCGCTGACGAACTGCTGTCCCGCGGGCGGGCAATGACAACGGCGCAGCGCACGCTCAGGCGGGCTGTCGGCCGTCGCAAGCCTCCCAATCCCCTCACCGTGTTTCGACGGCGGCCTCCTCGGACGGCTGGCTTTCGTTCTCGTTCAAGTCCAGAGCCGTCACACGGTAGAAGTATTCGTGCCGCGGTGCGACCGAAGGGTCAACGAAGGTAGGCGTGAGCAATAGTTTTTGATTGAGCCGCTGAGAGGCAGTGTCCTTTTCTCGCCGGTAAACGTTATAACCGGCGAGGTCGGGCTCCGAATTGGCTGTCCAAATCAACTCGACGGCTTTCGTGCCGAAGACCGCTGTGAGCCCGGTGGGAGCGGCCGGCGGATAGACGTCGTGTGGAGTACTTGAAACAATCTGCGAGTCTTCGCTTTCCGCCTCTCGCCCATTCGCAATGGCCACCGCGCGGACCTTGTAGAAATACGAATGGTCGAAGCTGAACTCGGCGTCACGGAAGGCGGGCGCAAGAGCCTCTCCTTGCTTGAGAAAGGAGCCGGGCGCCCCGGAGGCGCTCCTGTAAATTCGGTATTTCACGACCGTTGAAGGAGGCCGGCCGCTAAGACTCCGGGCTGGGGGAGACCAGCGCAGTTCGAGTGCCTTTTCCGTCGGTCTTACTTCGAGGTTCTGGACTGGCTCGGAAACGTCGAGCAGGACCGTATACACAGTGTTCGACGGCTGGCTTTCAAGAGGACGACGCCGGAAACCTCGCGTGAAAGCGCGAAGCTCGAAAGTGAAGGTTGCCCCCTCCCACTGGCTGAATTCCTGTTCTGACAACGCCGCGGTATAGCTGACCTTCTGGTCGTTCGTGGAACGGCTCAAGTCGCTTGCCCGCAGGGTTGTCCACGGTTGAAGCTCAGGCTCTCCGGTCGGCGGCTTTTGTCCGGCCGGAACAATGCTTCGAAAGACCTCGACTTCGAGGGGCTTGGTCAGGCGCTCCCCGTCCTCCGCCAGCGCGGGGAGGGTGAAGCTGATCTCGATGTTTCGGCCGAGCTGGGCCACCGAGAGGCCTGTAATACGCTCGGGTCGCTGGATCCGAGGGGGCCGGGGAGGGCCTTGCGCGGCGCAGGCGAGCAGAAAAAAGGAGCCGCAGATTGAAATGACGGCTCGAGAATTAGATTTCGCCGGCGCGTCTTGAAGGTTGGAAAGGATCAGTGACGCACCCGGACTGTAAAGAAGACCCGGCGGGTCGTCTCTACGCGGTGAGCGACTCACAGAATGTATCGGCTGAGGTCCTGATTTTTGACGATATCGGCCAGTTGCTTCCGGACATGCAGAGCGTCGATGCGGACGTTTTTCTTCTTCAAGTCAGGGCCTTCGAACGATATTTCGTCCAGGAGCTTTTCCATGATGGTGTGCAACCGCCGGGCTCCGATGTTCTCCGTCTGTTCGTTCACCGTGGCCGCGAACTTCGCGATTTCCTCAAGGGCGTCGTCGGTGAAGGAGAGCTTGGTGCCCTCCGTCTCGAGCAGGGCGGTGTATTGCTTGACCAGCGCGGACTTGGGTTCTTTCAAAATGCGGATGAAGTCTTCGACGGACAGCGGGTGCAGTTCAACGCGGATCGGGAACCGCCCCTGGAGCTCCGGGATGAGGTCGGAGGGCCTCGAGACATGGAAGGCGCCAGCCGCGATAAAGAGAATGTGGTCCGTACGCACCATCCCGTAGCGGGTGTTGACGGTTGTCCCTTCGACGATGGGCAGGATGTCCCGCTGCACTCCCTCGCGGCTGACGTCGGGGCCGTGACCGCGTTCTGGCCGAAAAGACCGGGCAACATGTCTTTGACGTTGATGTCCATCTCCTCGATGCCCTGCGAGGAGATGATCTCGAAGGCCGGGAAACTTCGTTCGCGCGTTTCGATCTCCACCTGCCGGTCGTCCAGCTTGCCTTCCCGGAGCTGGGCCCGCAGCTTCTCGCGCGTGCGCAGAAAATGGTCATTCGCCGCGGCGCCCTTTTCGTCGTTGGTCGGCGACTTATCGGCGCGGTCGCCCCGCGGGGCGGGCGGGGGCGGCAGCAGAAGGTCCAGCAAGCGTTCCTCGGCATTTTGCTCGGCTTTTTCCGCAACTTCTTCGACCTTCTCCTCGCGGACCATTTCGATGGAGACTTCCACAAGGTCCCGAATCATGGATTCGACGTCGCGGCCGACGTAGCCCACCTCAGTAAACCGCGAGGCCTCCACTTTGAGGAAGGGCGAGTTGGTCAGCCGCGCGAGACGACGCGCGATCTCCGTCTTACCGATCCCCGTGGGACCGATCATGATGATGTTCTTCGGCAGGATCTCTTCCGCCAGTTCTTCGGGAAGTTTCTGCCGGCGGATGCGGTTGCGCAAGGCGATGGCGACCGCACGCTTGGCCTCCGTCTGACTGACCACGTACTTATCCAGTTCGGCCACGATCTGACGCGGAGTCAGGTCATCCAGGGTCGGGGCGGTCTCGACGGTTTCGGGAAGGTAGAAGACCATGGCAAGTCAGTTGTCGCGGGCGGCCGGCTCGAGCTCGGTACGGGCAATCGCGGTAGTGCGCCGATAAGGCCCCTGCACTGTTACAGCTCCTCGACGATGATTTCCTTGTTGGTAAAGATGCAGATCTCGCCTGCCAGGCGCATCGCCTCGTCAACGATTTCTCGGGCGTTCAGCGACGTATGCTTGGCCAGTGCGCGCGCCGCAGACAGGGCGTAGGCTCCCCCGGACCCTATGGCGACGATGCCGTCGTCAGGCTCGATCACGTCTCCGGTGCCGCTCACCAGATACGTGTTCTTCTCGTCGCCGACCAGGAGCAGCGCTTCGAGATGCCGCAGGGCGCGGTCGGTGCGCCAGTCTTTGGCCAGCTCCACGACGGCCCGGGTCAGGTTGCCGTGGTATTCGTCGAGCTTCTGCTCGAACCGGGAAAAAAGCGAAAGGGCGTCAGCCGTACTGCCGGCGAACCCGGCCAGGACCTTGTTGTTGAACAGGCGCTGGATTTTCCGGGCCTTAGTCTTAACGATGCTTTCCCTCCTTCGGACCATTATAACAGATGCGCCCCGCTTCAGCGGGCAGGGTCGAATGTGCCGGGCGGGAAGTTCTCATCGTAACGCGCATTATTCCGAAAAATTTCTCCAATCCTCTCGTCATTCAGAAACCGCGCAATGTGCATGGGCGTCTGGATTTCCTGGATCTTCTGGTAGTCGCCGTAAACGTCCGCATAGTTGTCCCATTCGCCCGTCTGCGGGTGCCGGACCCGGTAGGAAATCCTCACAGGGAGAAAATTCTGCCGGTTGAGGAAGAGCTTGACTTCAACTTCCTCTTTTTCGATGACGTCGACGACCCGAGTGGGGACGTTATCCACAAAGTCCACACCGCCATCCTGGATCAAGATTCCCGGCTCACGGATTCGGCGGCGCAGCAAATTTTCCAGACCGTAACGTGTGGCCAGTTTCCAGCGGTGGACCTGCTCCGGGAGTTGGCCGGTTAAGCCGTATTTGTCGAGCTCCCACGCTTGGTCGCCGTTATTGATCAGGATGACGGGTTGTTTTTTTCCGTAGCTGAAGCGTCGCTTGTCCGGGAACTCGACGAGGCTCTCAAAGGGCGCAAAGCCCGCGGTGATCCCGTCCGCTATGGCAAAGATTCGGCCCGAAGAGCTTAGCCTCTTGAACACGAGAAAGGCGGCCCCGCCGAGCGCCTGGATGGCCCGGTCGAGGAGTTCCTGGGCCTTGGGGTCGATGGTCGTCCCGGCCGCCGGGGCGTTTTGCCCGGCTGGCGCGAGTCCCTGGCTCGAAGCGAACGGAGGACTGAACAAAAAGGCCGAAACGGAAAGCCAGCAAGCAAGGCGCAAGCCAGGGCGTCGGACCTTCGCTTCTCGCTCAGCCACAGAGGACATTCCCTCCGTTCACGTTCACAATCTCTCCTGTCATATAGGATGCCATTTCCGAAGCCAGAAAGAGTATCGGAAGCGCGATCTCTTCCGGGCGGCCAAAGCGACGGAGGGGGATGGTCGAAAGGGCCTGCCGGTACTCGCGGGGGTTCTGCTTGACCGGCGTGCACATGTCCGTATCAACCCAACCCGGAGCGACGCAGTTGACCAGGATGTTGTGCGGCGCCAGTTCGGTGGAGAGGCCCTTGACGAGGCTGATCAGCCCGCCCTTGCTGGCGGCGTAGTGAGTATGGAACGCCTCTCCGCGCTGCCCGGCGGTTGAGGAGACCACGATAATCCGGCCCGCCTTTTGTCGGATCATGACGGGAGCGGCATGGTGGATGACCGAATACACCCCTTTGAGATTGATCGCGAGCATTTCGTCCCATTGCCGCTCGGTCATCTTCTCGATCGGGGCGGGGCGGACGTTCCAGATGCCGGCATTCGCTACCAGGATGTCCACGCGGCCGAAGCGTTGGAGCGCGGCGTCAATGAGCCGTCTCGCGTCGGCCATTCTTGACACGTCGGCGCGCTCAGCCACGACTCGCCCTCGGCCTGGGTCGCCACCGCGAGCGAGTTCTCGGGCAGCGCGCGCCGACCTCAGGTAACTGAACACCACTTTTGCTCCCGCCTCCGCGAAGGCCTTGACCGTCGCCCGGCCGATGCCGCGCGAGCCTCCCGTAATCACAGCGACTCTGTCCGCGAGGTTGATGGGCAATTGTTTTTGAAATTGGGCCATCGGATCACCAAACCGAGCCGGCTTCTCAGAGCCTTGCGGTTTGTGACAGTCAATCTTCCGGCGGTTGAAACCTGGAAAGGATTTGATGGCGCACGCGGTCGGAGAGCGCCTCAACGTCCTCCAAGCCCAGCCCTTCCGTCGGGATGGGCGCGTGGGCAATCATCTCTGTCTCGCCGGGGCGGACGTGGACTGAGTCGGGCCTCAAGACGGCGCGCGTCCCAATCAAAGTAATCGGAACGATGGGCACTCCGGCGCGAACGGCCAGGTAAAAGCTGCCGGACTTGAAGGGAAGGAGCTTCCCGTCGCGGCTGCGGGTGCCTTCGGGAAACAGGACTACCGAGCGGCCTTCCCGTATCTTTTGGGCTGCCTGGTCGAGACTCCTCAGAGCCTCGCGCGGGTGCTCGCGGTCCACGGGGATATGCCCGGACCGGCCCAGGTGCCAGCCGAGGAAGGGAATATTAAACAGCGAGCGCTTTGCCAAGAACCGGAATTGTACGGGCAGATTGGCCAGGAGGATCGGAATATCTATCGCGCTCGGATGGTTCGCGCAAAAGATGGTCGTCCGCGTGGGGTCGACGTGTTCGAGTCCTTCGATTCTCACCTTGATCCGGGCGGTCTTCAAGATGAGCCATGACCAGGTCCGCGCCCAGGCGTGCTGCCAGCGCCCGTGGGCATCGAACAGCGAACCGCAGAGAGAGAGGGAGCCGCACACGATGGTGTAAAGGTAAATCAGATTGTTGGTGAAGAGCAGCGAGCGCAGGTAACTCAGGGCGTTTTTAATGCGCTCTCCCGTCAGGGGTCTCTTGGCCGGGCATCCCGACGCGCTTCGCATGGTCGTGAGGGATCAGACCCGCGGGTGCGCCTCGACGGAGGGCGAGCGCCCGAGTGCGCCCTCAGGTGATTTCGAGCTTTCCCTCGAGCAACGCTTTTTTAATGTCGCCCACCAGGAACAGCGAGCCTACAGCCAGGACGGCGTCGCGGGGGCCGCTGGCCCGGCAGGCGGATTCGAGGGCGCGCGCCGGGTCCGGCTCGATGACCACCCTGCGCGGCCGGTATCGGGCGGCCGCCTGGATTTCTTCGGGCGTCGCAGCGCGTTCGTGCCGCGGCTTGGTCAGATAAACTTCTTCAGCCAGGGGAAAGAGGATTTCGCTGATTTCTCCGATCGCCTTATCGCGCATCGAAGCGTACACAAGTCGGATCTTTTCGGCTTTGAGGTCATCACGGACGAAGGCCGCGATTTCGCGCGCCCCGGCCGGATTGTGCGCGCCGTCGAGCAGGACCAGCGGCCGCTCGCGTACCGCCTCGAGGCGCCCGGGCCAGCTTGCGCTCCGCAGCCCTTCGACGACCGCCGCGCGAGGAATCGCGAAGCCGTCCTGGGCCAGCCGCCACGCGGCGGACACGGCCGCAACCGCGTTCTTCACCTGAAATTTTCCCAGAAAGGGCAGAGCAAGCTGGGAGTAATAGTCGCCGTCCAAGGCCAGGTCGAATGCATAACGTCCCCTCAAGCTGCGGAGCCTCGAGAGTTTGGCAAAAGTCCGGGTCTCGAGGAGGTCCGACCCGAGTTCCCCGCACCGGCTCCGGATAATCTCGGCGGCCTCGGGGTGCTCGCACGAGGAGACCACAGGTCGAGAGGGCTTGATCACTCCCGCCTTTTCCCTTGCAATTTCCGCATGCGTCGAGCCCAGGAATTCCAGATGGTCGAGATCAATGTTTGTAATCAGAGCAACTCGGGGCTCCGTGACGTTGGTGGCGTCGAGACGACCGCCCATCCCCACTTCGAGGATCGCGAAATCCACCCGCGCTCGCGCGAAGTAGAGGAAGGCGGCCGCGGTTAAATACTCGAAGAAACTCGACTCCTGGGCGAGGGATTTTGTTTCGAGCAACCGGTCCACCGTCTCTTGGACCTCCGTGAAGCACCGGGCGAATTCTTCGTCGGAGATTTCGTCGCCGTTCACGCGAATCCTTTCGTTCACCCGGATGAGGTGTGGGGACGTGTAGAGGCCGGTCCGATATCCGGCGCTCTCGAGGATGCTGGCCAGGATGGCGGAGGTCGAACCCTTGCCGTTTGTTCCCGCGACAATGGCCGTGGGGTATTTCTTTTCAGGACTCCCAAGGGACTTCAGGATGGCCGAAATAGCTTCCAGGCCGAACTTCGCCCCCCGCAGTTCGTGTCCAAGTTCGGAAAGGAAATCCAGGCACTCGGAGTAGTTCATGCTTCCAGGTCTTTCGAGGTTGAGCTAAGTCCGCGCCGCCGACGAATTCCACGCGCCTAAAAGGTGAAACGCCCGGCTGAGGTAGCCTTTCAGTTCCTTGCGAGGCACGATGGCGTCAATCATGCCGTGCGCCATTAAAAA
>QHZM01000202.1 GCA_003224665.1 Acidobacteriota bacterium | reverse complement strand
AGGACGGGCAAGTCGAGAGCCGTTTTCAGGCCGTCGATGGGAGTGCGTTGCGCCCGCACCGAAAGATGAGGAGGCGAGCCGGGAACCAGCCCCCATTCCTTGAGATTGGCGGACCCGTCGAAGGTGAGGGTGCTCGTGGCGCTTCGGAGCTGTCCGGAGGAAATCTCGACCTTGTCGGGGCCGGTGGTGAGGTTTGCCGCCAAACCGTCCCATTTCCATGCGCCGTACGCGAACGACCCCAGGGCCAGCTTGCCGCGGATTTCAGGACGCGCGAACGTCCCCGAGACCGCTCCCGAGAAATTTGCCGCCGACCCCGGCGCGAGGGAAATGGGTTGATCGACACCGGAGGCAGACTCGATGAGCGGTCGCCACTCTTCAAAATTGGAAGTCGCGACTTCGACGGTAAGCTTCGCGTCCGGTCTCCCCAAGCTTCCTTTGGCCGAAAGGCTGGAATGAGGCGTTCTCAGTTGAGCGTCCTGGACGGTCAGCAGAACGCCGCTGGCAGCGTTGACCTCGAGCCGCGCCCTCCCCGAGATTGGAGTTGTTTCTGAAGAGCGGGTCGAAAAAGGATGAAACACGAGATCGAGTTGAGACCCGAAATCCTTCAGTCCACCCCGCCAGGCGGCTTCTGCCTGCCCGTCCACCCTGGAGGCGAAACGGAGTTTGCTCAACAGGGGTTGAGCCGGCGGAAAAGCGCGCAGCGCCGTCCAGAGATCGAGCCCCTGAATTTGCATCCGCGCGTGATACTCCGTCGAGGGATCGCGGAAGAAGACCTCCGCTCGTCCCTGGGCGCTCCCCGCGGCCGCGTTGACTGAGAGCCCGGTGAGCTCAACGCGCTGCCGGTCGGCGACATAGTCGGCTGAGATGGACATCGGGCCGGTATTGACCAGGGATGACTCGAAGAGGAGGTCGCGAGCCTGCACCCGCCCTCCCGCCCGTATTTCTCCGTTTCCAAAAATCCCGTGCCCCTCGAGGTTGACCGTCCCGCTGCGCCATTCAGTGAGCCGCAGGATTCGGCCGAGCTGGCGGACTTGGGCGCTTGCCGCCAGCGTGAAGACTCCTCGGGGTGAAGCCAGGTCGCGCAATTCAAGTGAACACCGCCCCTGGAGACCTGGGGACTCCCAAGTGAGTGAGGTGACGTTCAATCCTTCGCGAGAGAGCTCAAAATGGCTCGTGAAATGGACTTGAGGCATTGACCAGGGCGAGGCTCCAATTCCCTTTGCCGTGAAAGAGAGCGTCCCCGTGTAGCGCTGGCCGCTGCTGCGGCGCATTAACAGCGCGACGTCTTGCCCGCGCAGTTCAAAAGGCAACTGCCGGTCATTCCATTCGATTTGGGTCTGGCCAAGCGTGAGTCGGCCGACGGTCAGATCAATGAGCTCGTCTGCCGCGCGTTCGGCTGCCGAAGAACCCTTCGGGCCCGGGAAATTGGTCGTGCCGTCCGAACCAGTGGCCACATGCAGTTTGGCCTTTTCGAAGTCCAAACTGCGGAACCGCACGCGGCGGCGTGCAAGCGGCACCAGGTTCAATCGTGCCATGACCGTCCCGGCTGAGAAGAGTGGTGGCGCCGAAGACGTTTCCGAGCCGCGGACGGTCAATCCCTGGATCGACATCTGAAGGATGAAAGGGTTGAAGCGCATCGCCTGCATTTCAACCCGCCCGCCCGTCAAGTCTTCGAGCCGGGCCTTCACCGCTTCTTTCAGGCTGTTCTGGAACCAGGCCGTGCTCATGACGCCCACAGCGGCGGCGCACAAGACCGCGACCGCCACGAGCGAATAAGTGAGCCCGCGGACTATTTTCATGATTCGCGGCCTTCTTGGCGAAAAGGCGTTAGCAGTTGATTCAGAACTCATGGATTCTGACGCGCCGGCTGGACTTCATTTCCTCAAGCCACGCTTCAAGAAGCCGGTCAATCTTCTTTTCGATGAGGAGTTCCTTGATTTTGTTTTCAACTTCAAGCAGCGCGGGCGGCGGGCCGGTCCCGTGCCGCGCGTATTCGGGAACGAATGTGTCGTGATAGTAGGCCTCGACCTCCGCGGGCTCGGGCCACGCCGCCGGCCGGAACCGTTCCTCGACCATGCGGAGCACCTTTTCCTGCTGGGCGATTCGGGCGAGGAGATGGGGGCGATCCATGCCGAAGGAATGCAAGGCGAAATTGAATGCCTCCTCCGACCCATACCGCTTGCGAATTTCGTTGAGCGTCTCCGCCGCTTTGGCCTGAAAGTCCTCCTGGGCCGCGCCCTCAGCCGCTGACTCTTCGCCCAAGAGTCTCTGTTCGATGAGACGGTCACGGACGGCAACGAGGGTCGCATGGTCGGGCAGGGAAGCAGGAGTCTTGCCGTCGAGGATGAGTTCGAAGCGGTACTCGGCTTCCACGTCGGCCTGCGTAATGGCGGCGTTGCCGATGGAGGCCACGACTTGGTCCACGGTCTCAGGGGCCGCGGCGGTTGCGGCGGCCGGGCCGGGCGTGAAGAGAGCGGCCAAAAGGAGGCCCGTCAAAAACTCTGTCCGATGCTCAGGAAAAACTGGAATGGCGATAATCGTCGCACCTCCACGCCTTGCGGGACTTGAACCATGAAGCGAGGCGGGTTCAGGTTGAATCCGACGTCGAACCGCACCGGCCCCACCGGAGTCTTATAGCGCAGGCCGAGCCCCACGGCGTGTACGGTGTAGTCGAAGTCCGTGGGAGAACTCTGCGTCACCTTGAGCAGGCGCATTTTCCGAATTGTCGAATAGACGTTGCCGAAATCCTGGAAGGCCACGAGTCCGAAACGATATTCTTTGAACGGCAGTCGAAGTTCGAGCGAATTGAAGAAAAGAGCGTTTCCCCCGACCGGAAAGCCCGTGACGAGGTCGCGCGGCCCCGCCTGGTTGATGGAAAATCCGCGGTGCGATTCGCTGCCGCCCATGAAGAATCGCTCGGGCAAAGGGATGCCCTGGGCGCGCGCCTCCGCCGACCCATAGGGCGATTCCACCTGAAAGCGGGCGTTGCGCGCGAAGACCAGTCGCGGCCCCAGACGATGGTAAGTTGCGTTCTGGCCGGAAAAGCGGAGGAAATTCGCTTGCGACCCCAGCCCTTGCCAGGAAACTCCCGCGTCCGCCAGGGTATAGGAGCCCTCGGATGCATCGGCCGGGTTGTCGCGGCTGTCGTTGACGATGCTTCCGCCCAGCATGCCGATTCGCGCGGGCCGGCTAAACAGAGGTATCGCATCGGGAGAAATCCGCAGCGTCGAGGGGTCCACGAGGACTCGACGGTAGCTGTATCTCCCCACCATGAGAGTCGCAGGGCTGTAGCGCCTCTCGACGCTGAGGGAAGCCTCTTCGCGCTCGGCGGCGAAGGTCAGTACGTCGCGGCTGCGGTCGGCCAGAGCGTTCAGCCGCAGTCTGATATTGCTGATGGTCGGTAAGGGAGTGATTAAATAGCTGAAGCTTCCGCCTCTCTCGAGGGTGGAGAGGCGGCCCCCAAGGCTGACCGTCTGGGCTCGCCCGGCGAGGTTAATCCGGGTGAGTTCGAGCGAGAGCCTGGGGCTGGCCCTAAGCTGACCCTGGGGCTGGTCGCTCCCCAAACGTTGCACTTCGGCGCCCCCACCGTAGCCGACGGTCCATCGCCGGGCCTCTTCGACGTTCACCAGGACTGTCTTTTCTGTCTGCGGCCTTTCAGTGTCCTGCGTTGAAATCTGGACCTGGTTAAAGATTCCCAGCTCGTAGAGCCGCTGCTGCGACTTGAGGACCTCGCTCTGCCGGAGCGGCCTTCCCTTACGGACCTCGAGCTCGCGGCGAATGACTCCCTGGCGAGTGTGCTGGTTGCCCAGGATCACGACTCTTTCGACGGTCTCCTGA
>QHZM01000201.1 GCA_003224665.1 Acidobacteriota bacterium | reverse complement strand
CGCGGACCTCACTTCCTCGGTCGCCATCCTCATTGGCCGGGAGGGCACAGGCCTCGCCCCTGAAATCTTCAGAGAAGCCAGTCAACTCTTGAGCATTCCCATCCACCCCGGAACGGACTCCCTCAACGCCGCTTCGGCGGCCAGCATCTTCCTTTACGAGGCTGCGCGCCAGCGCGGATTTCGGTATTGACGCGCCCCTGGGAACAGTTGATAGTTGACCCCTGACGGCGGAAGACCTCAGCCCGGGTCTGCCGTCAAGTCCCGAAAAATAGCGGGTCTCGCCGCATGAGCCTGTTCGAGTCAACTCAGGTTGGACCTCCGTCTCCGGCCGCCCGCCCGCTGGCCGACCGCATGCGGCCCGAGACCCTCGAGGAATTCGTCGGGCAGCTCCACATCCTCGGCCCCGGAAAACCCCTGCGACAGCAGATCGAACGGGACGAGCTGCATTCCATGATCTTGTGGGGCCCGCCGGGTTCGGGTAAGACCACGCTCGCTACCATCATCGCGCGCAAGACGAAGAGCGACTTTGTCCGGTTCAGCGCCGTCCTCTCCGGGATCCGCGAAATCAAGGAGGTCATGGTGGCGGCTGAGAAGAGCCGTCGTTTCGGCCGGCGCACGGTCCTTTTCATCGATGAAATCCACCGATTCAATAAATCGCAGCAGGACGCCTTCCTGCCTTACGTCGAGCGCGGGGACATCGTGCTGATCGGCGCCACAACGGAAAACCCATCCTTCGAAGTGAATTCGGCGCTGCTTTCCCGCACCAAGGTGTACATGCTCTCGCCCCTTTCGACCGACGAGGTCCTGACGCTCCTCGAAAGAGCTCTCGGAGATGAGCACCGAGGCCTGGGCGGCGGGCGTGTGGCGATTCCGAAAGAGCTGCTGCGGCAGGTCGCGGTGTTTGCAAACGGCGACGCCCGCGCGGCCTATAACACCCTGGAAGCGGCCGTGGCTGCCGCCCCGCGCGACAGCGAAGGCCGCGCCGTCGTGAACGAAAGCGTCATCGAGGACGCCATCCAGCGGAAAGCGTTCCTCTACGACAAGGCGGGGGAGGAGCACTACAACCTGATTTCAGCGCTCCACAAGTCCGTGCGCAACTCCGACCCCGACGCCGCCCTCTACTGGCTGGGGCGGATGCTCGAGGCGGGCGAAGACCCGCTTTACATCGCGCGCCGGATAGTCCGCATGGCTTCCGAAGATATCGGGCTGGCTGAGCCGAACGCGCTCTCCCTCTCCGTCGCTGCGCTCGAAGCCGTCCACTTCCTTGGCTTGCCCGAAGGCAACCTGGCGCTGGCCCAGGCCGCCGTCTATCTATCCCTGGCACCCAAATCGAATGCCCTCTATCAGGCCTACGGTGAGGTTGTGAGCGACGCGCAAAAGACCGTTGCCGAGCCCGTCCCCTTGCACCTGCGGAATCCTGTGACGGGGCTGATGGCTAACTTGGGCTACGGCAGGGGCTACCAATACGCCCACAACGCTCCCGAGCGGCTGACCGAGATGCAGTGCCTGCCGGAGAACCTCAAAGACCGCCGCTACTACCGCCCTACCGACGAGGGCTTCGAGAAGAAGC
Organism: Acidobacteriota bacterium; assembly: GCA_003224665.1. GTDB lineage: Bacteria > Acidobacteriota > Terriglobia > UBA7540 > UBA7540 > QHZM01. The sequence goes on along the minus strand of QHZM01000201.1, from coordinate 2,073 downwards.
TCAAGGAAAAATTGCACGCGATCGAGGAATGGAAGAAAAAATACGTAAAGTAGCACCGGGCCGGCCGATGCCCGGCAAGCCTGAGGGTTCAAAGGTAGATTTCTCGTGACTCACAAGTCGATTGTTCAGATCTCTCTTGACCTGACCACGATTGACGAAGCGCTCGACCACGCGCGAAAGGCCGTTCGAGCCGGCGTGGACTGGCTCGAGGCCGGGACGCCGCTGATCCTCGCCGAAGGCCTGCGGGCCGTCAGTGCGCTGCGCAGGGAATTTCCGGAGCACCCCATCGTCGCCGACCTCAAGACCATGGACGGCGGGTACCTCGAAGCGGAGATGATGGCCAAGGCCGGGGCGACGCACGTCGTGGTGATGGGCAGAGCGCACCCGGCGACGATTAAATTGGTCGTCAAAGCGGGGCGAGATTTCGGCATCGAGGTGATGGGCGACGACCTTGGTTGCGAAGACAAACCTGCTGCTGCGCGCCGGATGGAAGAGATGGGCGTCGATTACATCGTCCACCACGTCGGATACGACGAGCGACGCGACACCGCGGTGATCGCCGCGCGCGGTGGCAGGCCGCCGAGCCCGCTCGACGAACTCGCAGCGGTCGTCAGGGCCGTTCGGATTCCCGTGCAGGCGGTGGGCGGGCTTTCGGTCGAGCAGGTGTTGCAGCTCCCCCGGTACGGCGTTTACCACCTGGTCCTCGGAGCTCCCCTGACCGTGGACGCGGATGCCCTCAAGTCGCCCGCTCATGACCTCGAAGGGTTGCTGCGTGAAATCCTTGCAAAACTCCGGGGATGATTTACGGGGAAGGGCCACGCCATGAGACTCGCGGCTTTTCCGAAATGCTTCATGGACCAGCTCGTGGTTGACCGCTCGATGAGCGTGTTCGACTGGATCGAGATGGCCGCGGACTTGCCCGTCGAGGGACTCGAGCTTTACGACGGTTTCTTCGAAAGCCTCGAGGAGGGCTACCTCGAAAAGGTCCGGAAAGCGCTCGAGCGGAAGCGGCTCGAGATGCCCATGCTCTGCTGCTCGCCGGACTTCACCTCGCCGGACGCGGGCGAGCGACGACGGCAGGTCGAACGCGAAAAACGAATGATCGATTTGACGGCGTCTCTCGGAGGCAGGTCCTGCCGCGTCCTTTCCGGCCAGCGCCGGCCCGAAGTCTCCGTGGAACAAGGCGTCCGCTGGGTGGTGGAGTCCATCCGGCATCTCCTCGATTACGCCGCCGAGAAAGGAGTTGTCCTCGCCATGGAGAACCACTACAAGGACAACTATTGGAAGTACCCTGAGTTCGCGCAGAATGGCGAAGTCTTCCTCGAGATTGTGGAGCAGATTGACTCGCCGTGGTTTGGAGTGCAGTTTGACCCCTCGAACGCCATTCTGGCGGGAGAAGACCCCATCGACTTGCTCGATCGAGTCAAACGGCGCGTGGTGACAATGCACGCGAGCGACCGGTTCCTCAAGCCCGGCCACACGCTGGACGAGCTCAGGACCATGGAAGATTCGGTGGGATACGCGTCCATTCTTTGCCACGGCATCACTGGCCGAGGTTTGAACGATTATCCGCGCATCTTCGGCATCCTGCGCGAAGTCGGCTTCAGGGGCTGGATTTCGATCGAGGATGGAATGAACGGGCTCGAGGAAATCCGCGCGTCGGCGGAATTCTTGCTGCGGCTTATGCGAGCCTGAAGGGGAAAGGACATGCGACAGGTCAATAGCGCGGCATGAAATACAGACGGTTTGAAGAATTACCGGTCTGGAAAGCAGGGATTGATCTTGCCGCGCAGACCTATGACCTTACGGCCAAGCCGGGCTTCAGGCGGCAGCGGAGCTTGCGCGACCAGATCGAAAGAGCTGCGGTTTCTGTCTCAAACAACATTGCCGAGGGATTTGAGCGGGGGACCACTCAAGAGCTTCTGACTTTTCTCTACATCGCTCGGGGTTCTGCAGGTGAAGTCCGTTCAATGCTCTGCCTGCTCGAGCGCCTTCCCGCTTTCTCCGATCTCAAATCTGAAATTTCAAATTTGAAATCGCTGGCGGAAAGCATTTCCCGCCAACTCCGCGCCT
>QHZM01000200.1 GCA_003224665.1 Acidobacteriota bacterium | reverse complement strand
CGAGGAAGTAATGGCGCAAGGATTAAGCCCGAGGACTAAGACGCGTCTTTCGGCTCGCCAGCCGGTGCGGCCGCGGGCGGCGTAAGTCCGAGCTTGTCCGAAATGCCGCGCATGGCTTCGATGCAGAAGGTAATGTGCTCATCGAGCGGGACGCCAAGTTCATCGGCTCCCTTGGTGATGTCCTCGCGGCTCACCGAGCGGGCAAACGCTTTGTCCTTCATCCGCTTGCGCACCGACTTGGCTTCCAGGGACGTCAGCCTGTCCGGCCGAACCAGCGCGCAGGCGGTAAGGAACCCTCCAAGCTCGTCACAGGCAAAAAGCGCTTTGGCCATCATCGTGTCGCGCGGCACGCCCGTGTAGTCCGCGTGGCCCAGGATCGCTCGCCGCACATCTTCGGGATACCCACGCTCTTTGAGGATCTCGCTGCCCTTGAGCGGATGGTCAGGGGCGTTCGGATACATTTCGTAATCGAAGTCGTGGATCAGCCCGACGACGCCCCATTTTTCCTCCGCCTCGCCAAACTTTCGGGCGTAAGCGCGCATGCAAACTTCGATGGCCTGAGCGTGTCTGCGCAGGTTTTCATTTTTCGTGAATTCGCGCAAGAGCTCCCAGGCTGCCTGGCGTTCCATTCGTCGCCCTTCACCTTGCGTCGGAATTTTCTTTTCCGGGGCATTTTACCCCACGCGCGCAGGCCGCCGCGCGATTGTTTCAGCGCGTTGACAGGTTATCTGATCTGCGCTAGCTTGAAAAGTAGCCAGGCCCGTAGCTCAGCCCGGTTAGAGCGCTACCTTGACACGGTAGAGGTCAACGGTTCGAGTCCGTTCGGGCCTACGATTTATATCTGAAGGCGGTTGGAGCGTCCCGACAAGTCGGGAAGGTCAACGGTTCGAGTCCGTTCGGGCCTACCAGTCTTTTCAGCCATTTGAGGAGCGGATGACTCCTGCAGGGCCTGTTTTGTGACATGCTTTGTGACGTAACCTTCCTTTTTCAACGTCGAAAACACCTGGACAGCGGCACGCTTCGCTTCCAGGCGGACGTGGCTGTAACGTTCCAACATCTTTCTTGACACATGGCCCGCGATGGCCGTGATCGTTTGCTCGGGAACGCCGGACTCTGCGAGATCCGCGATTGCGCTATGCCTGAGATTGTGGAAGCCTCACCCCATCCCCAGAAATCAAGAGGGCGTTCGATGAGCTGGCTGTTGTCGCTTGACCGGCAACAAGCTGACATTGGATCTAACTTGTGTCTTGCGAGGCGCCTCCCCAACTTAGCCTCGGTCGCTGGGCGCGCCTTCGCCTCGAAACATCACAGGCGAATTCACGCCGCCGGCGGGCAGCTCTTTTCGGTGTGACTATCCCTCAGCTATAATCCGCGTTGTCGATAAGGGATGGTCGCGAAATCTCGGAGGCCTTGCGCCAGCATCTGGAGTGCTGCTTGCGAATGTTCGTTTCGCGTCGTGAGTTTCTCTGGCAGTGGGGCTTGAGCGCCACGCTGCTGGGGCTGAGTCCACGGCGAGCGGCAGGCCTTCTCCGCCCGACACCTGCCGGCTCATCGGAGGATCGGTCCCAGCCGGTGCCCGATTACCGGTTTAGCCCACACTATCGGACACAATCGCCGCTGGAAGGGGCCCTTCCCGCCCTCCAACCCGGGATGGACTCGTTTCCCCTCGAAAAGTACGCGGCGGAAGTCGAAAGTGTTGTAGCGGGATGGAGCCAGGCGCTCTGCCAGTCTCCCCCTGACTTTGGTAGCCTCGCGAGGTCCCTGGCAACGCACTTCACGGGCTCAGCCTTTCAGTCGGCCCAGGAAGTCCCGCTGCGCTCCGAGCCTGACCTTAAGATTTCTCTCTGCCGCATTGCACCCGAAGTGCCGCTGAGTCGCGACCGCTTCGTCGAGGAGTTCATGGCTCATCTTGGGCACGCGTCGCGCTTCCTCACTGCCGAGTTCAAGGTACCAAGCATCGAGGTCGTGGCTGGGTTGCCCCAAACGCTCCGAACGCTCGTCTGGTTCGATCTCGTATCTTCGGGCTCTGAGTTCTACCGCGAGCAGCGCGTGGGTACCTGGGATCTGGAATGGGAGCGATCTGCGGAGGGCAAGTTGCGCGTCCGCAAGTGGCAGGGAATCGAAGAGATGCGCAGCCGCGCGACGGGACCCATCTTTGTCGATATCACAGCACAGGTATTCGGTGGCAATCCCTCCTACTCTCAGCAGTTACTTCGCGGGACAGACTACTGGCGTACAGTGCTGGACGGCGCCTGCGGGATCGATGTTTATGGAAACAACGGGATCGCGGCAGGCGACATTGACAACGACGGGTTCGATGACCTCTACGTTTGCCAACCGGCCGGCCTGCCCAACCGCCTTTACCGGAATCGGGGCGATGGGACCTTCGAAGACGTGACCGAAGCAGCCGGCGTGGGGGTGCTGGACAACACTGCCTGTGCGCTGTTCGCCGATGTAGACAACGACGGGTACCAGGACCTGGTCGTGGTCCGTGCCGCCGGCCCGCTGTTGTTTCGTAATGACGGCCGGGGACGATTTCGGCTGCAACCGAATGCTTTCCGCTTCGCTCAGGCTCCCCAAGGCGCCTTTACGGGCGCTGCTTTCGGCGATTACGACCGCGACGGCTGGCTGGACATTTATTTCTGCCTTTACAGCTACTACGAGGGACTGGACCAATACCGCTTCCCCGTGCCCTACTACGACGCGCAGAACGGCCCGCCGAATTTTCTTCTTCGCAACGGTCGCGACGGGACGTTCAGTGACGTAACGGCAACCGCGGGCCTCAATCAAAACAACAACCGGTATAGCTTTGGTTGCGCCTGGTGCGATTACAACGGCGATGGCTGGCCCGACCTCTACGTAGTGAACGATTTTGGGAGGAAGAACCTTTATCGCAACAACGGCGACGGGACTTTCTCCGATGTGGCCGAGGAAGCCGGTGTGCTGGACATCGGCCCCGGCATGAGTTCTTGCTGGTTTGATTACGACAATGACGGCCGCTGCGACCTCTATGTCTGCGACATGTGGGAGCCCGCTGGCAAGCGCGTCAGCATGGCAGAAGGTTTCATGGTGTCGGCGCCTGAAAGCGTACGCGTCCTGTACCGCCGCCACGCCAAGGGCAATTCGCTTTTTCGCAATCAGGGCGACAGCCACTTTGAGGATCGGAGCGCCGTGGCGGGCGTGGAGAACGCCGGGTGGTCTTGGTCGTGTTCCGCCTGGGACTTCGACCACGATGGCTATTCAGATCTCTACATTGCCAACGGGATGATCTCGGGCCCCAACCGGCAGGATTACGACAGCTTTTTCTGGCGGCAGGCGGTGTCGCAGTCTCCCGCGACGGCCACGCCCTCACGCGCCTACGAGCAAGGCTGGAATGCCATCAACGATAGGATACGCTCCGACGGTACTTGGAACGGCTACCAGCGGAACGTCTTCTACGTCAACAACCGCAACGGCACGTTTGCGCACGCCGCCGGCGCCTTGGGCCTGGACTTTCTCGATGACAGCCGCGCCTTCTCTCTAGCCGATTTCGATCATGACGGGCGCCTGGAAGTTTTCCTCAAGAATCGCACCGGGCCGCAGCTCCGCATGCTGCGCAACGTCATGCAAGGCGTGGGCGACGCGATTGTGTTCCGGCTGCGGGGCCGCACGAGCAACCGTGACGCCATCGGCGCTGAAATTATCCTCGAGACCGCGCATAGCCGTCAGACCAGGTATGTCCAGGCGGGCTCAGGCTTTGTCTCCCAGCACACCAAGGAGGTTTTTTTCGGCCTCGGCCAAGCCGCGACGACCCCGCGCGCGCAGATTCACTGGCCGAGCGGGAGCGTTCAGAAGTTCGATAACCTGCCAGTGAACCATCGAGTTGAA
>QHZM01000131.1 GCA_003224665.1 Acidobacteriota bacterium | reverse complement strand
TCACCAGAACCCCGAGAAAGAATCCCGTCATTATCCCAGACATCTGTCCCGGGCCCATGACCAGACTTGTGCCGGAACGGGACGCCGGCGCAAACGACTGCAAACTCTGCCACAACATGGCCCAGGCGACGATGAATAGCTGAGGAATCGCCATGATGCCAACGAAGACCCAGAAGTGCCTTCGATAGAGGCTGAACGTGCGGTCGAGTAATTCGCCGAAGCTCAGGGGCCGAAGGTCCGGGGTCGCCATGGCCGCCTCCTGGAATACGACGGGCAGGTATGAGTTGGCCGATTCTATCTCAATAAACCCCAATTGCAAGTTGGAGGAGAGGAGCGCGGTTATCCGGGCTTCGAGACCGCGCGGCGGGACATCAGCGTGGTCTTGATAAATGGGTCAATGTCGCCGTCCAGGACGCGGTCGGCGTCGCCGGTCTCGTACTTCGTTCGGTGGTCTTTGACCATCCGGTAGGGGTGAAGGACGTAAGAGCGGATCTGGTTCCCGAAGGCGATCTCACCCTTCGATTCTTCAAGCTTCTGCGCCGCCTCGCGCCGCTTGCGCAACTCGAGCTCGTACAGCTTCGAGCGCAGGAACTTCATCGCCCTTTCCCGGTTGCGGTGCTGCGAGCGCTCGTTCTGGCACTGGGCCACGGTCCCGGTCGGCAGGTGAGTAATGCGGACGGCGGAGTCCGTGGTATTCACGTGCTGCCCGCCCGCGCCGGTCGAGCGGTAGGTCTCGATTTTCAAGTCTTCGGGCTTGAGCTCGATCTTGATGTTGTCGTCGATTTCCGGAGCCCGGCTGGAAATCGAGGAGAGCGAATTTATAGCCGTGGCGCTCTGCCCAGCGGCGGTACATGCGAAGCAGCGTCTCCGCCCAGTCCTGCGATTCGGTCCCGCCGGCGCCCGGGTGGATGGTGACGATGGCGTTGAGCTGGTCGTTTTCTCCGGAGAGAAGGGTCTCGGTTTCCAGGTGATCGATCAACCGGCGGAGTTCGTCAAGGTCTGTGCGGAGCTCATTGACGACGTTCTCCCCCTCGCGCGCCAGCTCGAAGTAGGCGCCCAGGTCCGCAAGCTTCCGTGCCAGGCGCTCGTCATCGTCGAGCGTCTCCTGGAGGCGCCGCCTCCGGGCCATAACTCTCTGGGAATTTTCCTGGTCTTGCCAAAAGTCGGGGCGGGCTATCTGCTTTTCGATGGCTTCGATTTCGCAGCGGCTTTGGGGGGCGTCAAAGAAAACTCCGCAAGTCGTCGGCTCGCTGTTTGAGTCCGTCAAATTCCCTTTGCAGTTCCTCGATCACGCGTTTTTCTCTCCTCGAAGCGCTCTCCGGTCCCGAGGCGCCAGCCTTAAGCTTCGCGCTTGCCGCGAGCCAACGCTCTCACGGCTGCGATCCCCGCGGCAACGGCCGCGCACAGCCAGGCAAAAACGTCGCCGTGCCGCGCATAGAACGTCCGCTCGGTCAAATAATCGAAACGTCCCGCCAGCACCAGCCGCCGGCGGCGCGGGAGCTCGCTCGCCACCCGCCCGTAGGGGTCGATCACCGCCGTGATGCCGTCGTTCGTCGCTCGCAACAAGGCACGACGGTTTTCGATGGCCCGCAGGCGCGCCATCTCGAGGTGCTGGAACGCCGCCGGGGAGTCCCCGTACCAGGCGTCGTTCGAAACGTTCACCAGCACGCCGGCGCCCTCGGAAACGATCCGCCGAACGAGTTGCGGGAAAATAGCCTCATAACAAATAAAGACCCCCACCGCTCCTTCAGGCATTCGGGCCACTTGGTAAGAGGACCCGGGAACGAAATTTCCCGCTTCTGCGGCGATCTTGCCCACACGGCCGGGGAAAGCCCACCACGGGACATACTCGCCGAAGGGCACCAGATGAATTTTATCATACTGAAGGATCACCCGGCCTTCCGGGTCGAGCACGACTGCACTGTTTTTGGGCAGCTTGTTTTCCGGGTCGGCGAAGGTGACCGTATTGACGACGACGTAGCCCCGCGCGCCTCGCGCCAACCTCTCGACGGCGCCGCGGAAGACCGGGTCGCGGTTGAAATAAAAAGGCGCGGGGTTTTCAGCCCAAACAATGAGGGGCGGCCCGATGGCCGCCTCGTCCACCACGCGACTACCCAGCGTCAGCGACACCAGGCTGTTCAGAGGCCCGGGGTCGCGCCAGGGCGCCCAGGCTTCCTGGACTGATTCGTCGAGCGGGACGTTCGGTTGAACGAGGAAAGCCGCGCGCGACCCGGGGCGCAGCGCGGGCGGGCGGGCCAGCCAGTTCGCCGCTATGAGCATGCCTAACCAAAGCGCAAGGCCGATGCGCGCCCTCGTCCGCTGGCGCTCAAGAAGCGCCCATGCCGCCATAGCGCTTGTGGCGACCGCGAGGAAAGAAAGTCCGTAAACCGCCGTCACCGAGGCAAGCTGACGCAAACCCTCCGCCTGGACGGCGTAGCCCATCAAGTTCCATGGGAAGCCCGTAATCAGGTAAGTGCGCGCGAGTTCCATCGAGACCCACAAGAAGGGACTCAGCGCCAGCGCCGCCAGGGGCATCCGGCGCGCGACCCACCCTTCCGCCAGGCCAAACGCGCCGAAAAACCCAGAGAAGACCGCGACGAACAGGAGAAGCACACCCGCGGCCAGCGGAGGTGCGAGCTTGCCGTACCTTTCCATTACCTCCACGAACCAGTAGCAGCTTCCGGCCAGAAACAAGGCCCCGCAGACGTATCCCCATAAGAATGCCCGGGGCAGGCTTCGCTCGGTCACAAGTGTCAGGAGGATGGGGAGGCACGCCCCCCAGACGAGCAAGTGCCAGCCCGGCCGCGGAAAACAGGCGAACATTGCCGCGCCGCTCAGGGCGCTTGCCGCGAAGCGGAACGAAACCTTTGAAATTACCGGCAGCTCTAGCTCGATGGAAGATTCACGGGACGCAGGTTGTGGCGTGGCTGGCAATGAAGAGTGAGGGAATTCCTTGCTGGCGATCATTCATCGTTCGCGGCCTGCGGCTGGCCGAGGGATGCTTCAAAATTACGCGCTACCGCCGGACAAAGGGCTTGAACCCTTCCTTGGCAAGTTTGGCGCGGACCTTATCCGCGTCATCGCGCGAGGCGAACGGGCCCACCTGCACCCGGTAGAGGTTGTCCCGGGTAGTCGAGTATTCGGGCGCGACGAGGAAAACCGGGTAATGACGCTCTTTCAAAATCTTGACGATGACTTCGGCGTCGCCTTTGGCACGCAAGGCGTCCACCTGGACCGTATAGCCCATGCCGACTTCTCGGAGCTTCTGTCCTTGAGAAGCAGACGGAGTAACGGACTGCGTTTCGGAGTCCTGGTCTGCCGCAGCGCTCCCTGCCGCCTTCGAGGGTGCGGCCGGCGGGCTGGCCTGAGTCACGACCTCATCGGAGTCCGTTGAACCTCCACTCGGCGGAGGCGAGAAAACCTTGGACTCCTTGGTTCGGGAATCAGACGACCGATGAGGGGAACTGACCAACGGCGGAACCGCGGAAGGCTCGGCAACGCGTTCGGTGAGCGAGGCCAGCTTCGAAGACTGTTCGTTGTAGCCCACAAGGAACCCCAACGAGAAAAACACCGCGCAGATGCCCGCCCAGATCAGGAAGACGACGGCTAGCACGCCAGCCGAGAGTCCTTTTTCTGACTGGCTCCGTTTAGGCTCGTCCCTCATAAACCTCCTCCGGGCCGCGACGCCCCGTTCGATCGGTCCCCCTCCCGTTTGTTCTTTAAGTTCATTTCCTCGCCGCGCCCGGCGTCTGCGCCGTGGCCGATTGGGCGCCCAGGACGGAAAGCAGCTCCATCGGCAATGGAAAGACGATGGTCGTGCTCTTCTCGGTCCCGAGTTCAACCAGCGTCTGCAGATAGCGGAGCGTGATGGCGGCCGGCTGGCGCTGGATAATCGCCGCCGCTTCGGCCAGCTTGGCGGAGGCTTGAAACTCGCCGTCCGCGGCGATGATCTTGGCTCGCCGCTCGCGTTCGGCCTCGGCCTGCCGCGCCATGGCCCGCTGCATCTCCTGGGGCAGGTCCACTTGCTTGACCTCTACTTTGGTCACCTTGATGCCCCACTGCTCCGTGTGCTCGTCCAGAATAGTCTGCAGCCGCGTGTTGAGCTTTTCGCGCTGCGAAAGCAGGTCATCAAGCTCGACTTCGCCCAGGACCGACCGCAGTGTCGTCTGCGCCAACTGCTCGACCTGATAGCGAAAATTCTCAAGCTGCACGATGGCCTGTTGCGCGTTCATGACGCGGTAGAAAACGACGGCGTTCACTTTCACCGAAACGTTGTCCCGCGTGATGATGTCCTGCGGAGGCATATCCCAGGCTATGATCCGGAGCGAAACCTTCACGATCTTGTCAACGGGCCAGAGGATCAAGACGACGCCCGGTCCTTTGTCCTTACTCAAGACCCGCCCCAGGCGGAAGACCACCGCGCGCTCATACTCCCGCAAGACGTTCAGGCACTTGACAATCCATATGAAAAGAATAAACACCGCCACGGCTACCAAAGGCATGTTGTCCTCCTCATTGCGGTAC
>QHZM01000130.1 GCA_003224665.1 Acidobacteriota bacterium | reverse complement strand
TCATATTTGAACCCTCCTGGATTTTTGGCCCGACGCTTTACCCAACAAAAATATTTATGGGCCGAATACAGCACTACCCGGGTTATTTGTCAAGAGGAAATCGCTTAAAAGACCAGAGTTTTTTAATGGACGGGTCCCTGTCGGGCTTGGGGCCTTTCTGGATAAACCTTCTGTAGTCTCTTGAGGCGTTACTAACTCAGGAAGTAACGAGGATTCATTGGGTCTGTAGGGGCTCTCCGGGAGCCAGGGCCAGGCTCACGGAGCCGAGTCCCCCTGAAGACCCGTCCCGCGCAAGCACGCGGAGGTGGTCGGCGCCCCGAACCAGGCTCAGCTTGCCGCTTATGCTCAGTCCCACCTTCATGATCTCGTCATACCTTTCGCGAGACAGGCGCATTCGCATTTTCTGGCTTACCACTTTGAGGGCACGTCCTTCGGGACTGGCTTGGACGAAGTAGAAGTCCACAGAGCCCTCCCAGCGTCCGTCTTTCTCCGTCAGTGTGATATCGCGAGGGTCGACCTCAACGGTCAGAGGGATCAGGCTGCGCTCGGTGCAGTCGCTGTCGTCCAGGTGGACCGTCAAGCCGACGGCGGTCGAGTCGAGTGGGTTTGCGGCGGCCTCACTGAGCATCGCCGCCCGCGCTTTTTCATCGAGAGGCCGCTCCGGGATCGCAAAATAACCTCGGCGGCAGAGGACACGCACCGTTTGACGCTCCACTTTGACTTTGATTCGGCGGAAGGTGCCGTCCCAATTGGCGTGTGACGGGTAGTATCCGAGCAAGTAAGTTACGCGCGCATCCTCGGAAGCGCGCCGGATCGCCGCCAGGAGGTCGTTGTTGCCGTAGAAGGAGCGGCCGCCGGTGCGGTCCGCTAACTCTTCCATCGTGTCCTGCGTTGGAGGGAGCTGGCCGACTTCTGCGATGGTGGGGTTGCCCGGCGCACGGGCGGTTACGCTTCCTTCGGCGCTCAAATTGAGGTTGACGCCGGACGGCCCCAGGAGCCCACGCGCGTCTACGGGATAGATCGCCAGGTTCGCGTTATTCAGCGCTCGTTCAGCGCGTTCCATATCCGGCGCGAGAGATCGCTGCTGCCCTCTGATGACGTTCGTCGAATCGCCGCCGCCCAGGCTGGTGTAAAAGGGGAAGCTGCCCGAGACCCAGATCAAGATTTTCCGGCCCTTGATATGCGAAAGCCGGTTGGCAATGGCTTGCAGCGCATCGAGCGTTCTCAATGCGCGGTTCACCGTGTAGAAGTCGGCGCTCCGCTGGGTGGCTTCTCGCAAGTAGGTGTCAAGGCCCACCTGCACCGGGGCCGGCGCGCCCATCGGAGCGTTCCCAAGGTTGGGCGTAATCAGTGTGATTGACGTCGGCGGCCTACCCGGCTGAGAGGCCTTTAGTTCTTCGGCGTCCGTGGCCGAAAAGCGGGCGAGGGCGGCAAGCAGCGACCGAGTGTCATCTGTGAAGTCATGGAGGACTCGCAGGTTGCTCCCCAGAACGTACAAGGCCACTCGGTCCTGTGGTTGGATTTGCTGGAGGAACTTCACAATATGATTCTTGGCATAGATCTGATCAGAGAATTCGGTGTTAAGCGCGTCGAGAAGAATTACGATAACGCTCTTGGGGGCTCCGGCCTGCAAGTCTAGACGGTTCGAAAAAGTGTGGAGTGGCAGCGGCTTGAGGGGCGTCAATGTCGGTTCATTCGTAATCTTGGAAAAGAAGTTGATCTCCTGCCTGCGGCCTTCCTCGGTCAGGAGAAAGTCGTCTCGCGTAAGGTCAGTCACGGGTTGGCCCTTTCTGTCCTGCACCACCACGTTGACTTCGACGAGGCGCGTTGTGACCCGGAGTACTTTTTGATTTTGTTTAGACGTCTGCGCAGGTCCTTCGGCAGGCGTGGGCACCGCAAGGAAAGAAACGACCACTAGAAGGACAAAGACCCGAGTCCAAATTCGCGTCATGGCTCCTCATTCTACTACCATCGGTGTTCGCTTCGAAGGCTGTTGACGGATATTCCGGCGCCCTCGCGCTATCGGTCCGGCGGGGCTGGGCCGTGGATTTTTACTAAGGCCAGATGAATGTCAAAACTGCGGTAGAGCACTTCCCGCCCCCGATCGAAATTTCCGCCCACAATTGAATGGTCCTGGAGAGGGCCTTCCAGGCTTTCGAGGGCGTCGAGCGGGAGCAGAGTATCGGCGTTTAGGAACAGGAGCACTCTTCCGCGGGCTAGTTCCGCAGCTTGGTTGAGCTGCAGAGCGCGGTTCCGAGCTGCCCGGACCACCCGCAGGGGATGCGGGAAGACGGGAATCAAGGCATTCACGAGCGCGCAGGTATCACCGGTGCTCCTACCCTCAACGACCCGTACCTCGAAACTCCCGTGCACGTGACCCAACAGATTACGGGCCCGGTGATCATGCTTGCCTCGTTAAAAGTCGGAATAATGCTGCTCACCATGGTCGAGCTGGGCGCGCATTGGCCCTCAAGTGGGCGGTATTCTGGGCTGGGTGAAAGAGGACGGGGAGATGGATCACCGCGCTTTGAGCGTCACTCTTCGGTGACGAAACTGGCAAGCTGGCGCAGGCGGGCATGGCGCCGGCGAAGGAGTTCTTCTGTCGAGAAGGTCTCGAGCTCCTGCAGGCTTGCGCTGAGCGCGGACCGCAAGAACTCGGCGGCCCGCGCGGGGTCGGCGTGGGCTCCGCCGGGGGGCTCCGGTACAACCTGGTCCACAATTTCCATGCTGTGGAGGTCTTCCGCCGTCAGCTTGAGGATTCGTGCAGCCTCCTGCTTGTGGTCCCAGTCGCGCCAGAGGATGGAGGAGCAGCTCTCGGGCGAGATGACCGAATAGACGGCGTTTTCCAGCATCAAGACTTTGTCGCCCACGGCGATGGCCAGCGCTCCCCCACTCCCGCCTTCGCCGTGGATCACGACGAGGATTGGGACTCGCAGTCTGGGGATTTCTTTGAGGTTATACGCGATCGCTTCGGCTTGACCACGCTCTTCGGCCCCGATGCCCGGGTATGCGCCCGGCGTATCTACAAGCGTGATGATGGGCATGCCGAATTTATCCGCGAGGTTCATGAGGCGTAGCGCCTTGCGGTAGCCTTCCGGGTGAGTCATGCCGAAGTTGCGTTGCAGCTTCTGCTTCGTGTCCCGGCCTTTCTGGTGGCCCACGACCATCACGGGGCGCCCTTCGAAGCGGGCCAGCCCGCCCACCAGGGCCGGGTCATCGGCGAAGCGCCTGTCGCCGTGGAGCCCCATGAAATCGGTAAACAGCATCTGGATGTAATCCAGCGTGTAGGGCCTTTGCGGGTGGCGGGCCAGCAGCACGCGCGACCAGGCGTCCGCGACGGCCTGCCAGCCCGGTTGGCGGAGGGAGTCGAGCTGGTGGCGCAGGCGCTCGATCTCCTCGCGCGCCGCTTCTGAATCCGACGCTCTCTCGAGCTCCCTGATCTGGCGTTCGAGCACCTGAGTTACCGCGGTCTGATCGCTTGCACGGGCCATGGGGTCTCTGGTTTCCAAATCTGAGCTTGGGCTTGGCGTGTGGATTGTAACTTAGATTTCGGTCTTTGGGGGGTCCAAAATCGTTGGCGCCATGCCCTGGTCCGGGGTCCCGGCCGTCAGACTTTTCTCTCCAGCCAGACTGATGCCTCTCCGCAGAGGGCGCGCAGGCGCGCGAGCAATTTGGCGTCCGCTTTCACGGCGCGCGGCCGTCGCGGCCGCAATCGGGCCAGGAAGTCTCCGGGCCGGGTGAGTTCAAAGACGACGGGACTATCACCGGGCGAGGCACCCAGGACTTTTTCAAGCTCTTCGATCAGACTGAAGGTTGACTCCGAAAGGGTCACCCGGATGCGAAGTTCCGTCCGCGCGCCGTTGACTGCAGACTCGAGCGTCTTGGCATCGTTGACTACGACCTTGGTCCGGCTGTTTTCTTCGTGGCGCACGCGGCCTTTCACGAGCAGGGCGGCGTCGGCTTTCAGCACGTCCCGGAGTTGTTGAAGAGCCTGAGGGAACACGATCAATTCGACCGTCCCGCGGAGGTCTTCGAGCATGGCGCTGGCCCACA
>QHZM01000254.1 GCA_003224665.1 Acidobacteriota bacterium | reverse complement strand
TCGCGTAGACTTCTCCCATCAGCGCGTGTAACTGGAAGGAGTCGGGGTCGAGGTCCGTGAGCCTCTGGATGTTCTCGAGCGAGGCATTCATGTGCAGGCGCGCCAGTTGGAATAGCGCGTCAAAATCCTTGGGATTCTTGGCCAGGGATTGATTGAACTGCGCCACGGCATCGTCAGACCGGCCGAGCGACTGGAGGGTGACGGCATAGTAGTAGTGGCAACGGGGATGCGGGTGCGGCGTGGAGAGTTCCGCCTGGAAACTCTCGGTGGCTTGTTGAAATTGATTGAGACCGAGATAGGATGCGCCAAGAAAGAAGTTGACCTCGGGATATTGGGGTGAGACGGAAAGTGCGCGCTGAAAGAGATCGATGGAATCCGGAAACTTGAGTTCGGTCTGATAGAGGATGCCGAGGCGCTTGAGGACTTCGGGGTCTTGAGGCGCGAGTGCCAAAGCCTGCCGGTAAGTGCGCTCTGCGCCGGCGTAATCTTCCGCCTTCTCGTAGGTGCGCGCCTGGTCGAGGAGAGACTTCACGTCAGGCGGCGCTGCGGCGAAAAGCGAAGAGGCCGCCAAAATGAGTGCCCAGAAGGCCGGGTGATGACGCCACATGCTTGCCCGGCAGATCGCGGAATGAAACATCGGTGATTCTTCATTCATTCGTATTGGTTCTTGTTTGTTGCGGGCTGACCTTTTGGATGTTCTCCTGGATTTCCTTGGAATCCTCCTGCTGGAGTCTCTTTACGATTTCGAGATGCCGCTGGCTCTCCGGCTTGTTGTTCAAGCGCGCGTAAAGCTGGTAAAGCTGGTAATGGACTTCCTGGTATTTGGGATCCAGTTCCAGGGCTTGCCTGAAAACCTGGAGTGCTTGCTGAAGGTCCCCTGTGCCGACGTAGCATTTCCCCAGGAAGAAATAGGCTTTTGTCATCTTGGGATATGCGGCGAGGCCAATTTTAAGGTGCGGTATGGCCTCCTGAAACTCTTTCTGACCGGTTAGAATGTCACCCAGGTAAAAATTGGCGAGCGGCTGGTTGGGGTCCTCCTGCAACGCCAATTTCAGTTCCTCCCGGGCGTGTTCGGAATCCTTTTCCCTCCAGTAAACCTGTCCTAATTCGAAGTGGATGCCCGGGAAGTCAAGGTTTTTGCTCAAAAGCGCCTTGTATTGCCGGATGGCTTCGTCCAACTGACCGTTATCGGCAAAGGCTTGCGCCCGCAAGGCAAGATACCATGGGGAATCCGGGGCCAGCTTTGCAATCCGTTGAGACGCTTCTTGAGCACCGTCTTTGTAGAATAGAGCCAGTTGATAAAGGGCCGAAATGTCATCGGGGTGGTCCGCCAGCAGACCTTCCAATTGCTGGACGGCTTCGAGGTTTCGACCCGACGCATGAAGGGCCAAGGCGAGGTAATATTGCGCCTGTCGGTCTTTGGGATTGGCCACCAGTTCCTTCTTCATGGCCTCCGCAGATTTATCGAACTGGTTCAGCGCGTAGTACGAGATTCCCAAAAACAGGTTGACCTCGGGGTACACAGGTGCGCGCTTCAGAATTTCGCGAAAGACCTCGATAGACTCCTCATATTTAAGCTGCTTCTGGCTGACCACACCCAACCTTTTGAGGATCTCCGAATCATCCGGGAGGGTAAGCAAAGCTTGGCGGTAAATCTTTTCGGCACCCGCATAATCCTTGTCCTTCTCAAGCTCGATCGCTTGAGACAACAAACTGTCCAGGCTCGATGAGGGAGCCTGAGCGAGCATTAGACTCGCAGTCAGAATGATGAATAGGATCGTTCCGAACAATGAAGGTAATTTGAAAAAGAATAAGCCCGGCGCCAGACACCGCTCCGCTGATAGTCGGCGAGGGATGTTGAGCAAGACTCTCAAGCTTTGCACCAGGAAAGCAGATCGCATTTCTATTCGAGCCGGCGCTGACGGCTTCCGGCCTTTCGGCAGACGTCAATTCTGGGAAGCCTTCTCGGCATTCTGTCGAAGTTTCTCTCTTCTCTTGAGATCCTTTTCCCTGTCTTGTTCGTACAACTTCCGGAAGATTTCCATATGATACCGCTCTTGGTCCGCTTGGTTGAGGCGGGCGTAAAGCTGAGCAAGCTGGTAATGTGTCGACTTGTAGTAGGGATCCAATTCAGCGGCTTTCAACAACACTTCGAGAGCTTCCTGAGGCTTTCCTTGTGCGGCGTAGCACTTGCCCAATTGAAAATACGCCAACATGAACTGGGGATCCGCTGCCACTGCAATTTGGAGCATGGGAACGGCGCCTTGTGACCTGTCAGTTTTGATCATCATGTCAGCCAGATAGTAGTTGGCCTTTGGATGGTTGGGATCTTCGCTCAAAGCGAGTCGGAGTTCTTTCTCTGCGTTCGCGTAGTCGATTTTGTTGTAGTAAACCTCGCCCAGAGCGAAATGGAGCCCAGGAAAATCCGGATTCTTTTTCAACACTTCCTTGTAACCTCGAATCGCTTCTGGGTATTTTTCCTCGTCCGCATAACTTTCGGCCTTCAACACCAGCATGAAATCTGAATCCGGATCCAGGTTCCCCAACTGTTTAATGGCCTGAAGAGTTGCGGACTTAAGCAATCGAATCGATTGATAGAGAACCTTCTTGTCGTTGGGATCTTCTTTGAGAAGGGTTTCGTACTGCTGGAGGGCTTCGCCATTGCGGCCCAGAGATTGATAAGCCAGAGCCTCGTAGTAACGAGCCCGGCGATACTTTGGGTTGGCCTCCAGCTCTTTGTTGAATGCGTCGACGGCGTTCTCGAACCGGTTAAGGCCGAAGCAGGAAAGTCCCTGATAAAAGTTGACCTCGGGATACTGAGGTGCTTGTTGCAAGACTCTCTGAAAAGTGTCAATGGACTCCTGGAATTTCAGTTCGGTTTGATAGACGATGCCCAGCCTTTTAAGAATTTCCGGCTGGTTGGGATAATTCGCCGCTGCCTGTTGATAGATTTTCTCCGCGCCCACGTAATCTTCCCGGTTCTCTAATTCCCTGGCTTGACGGAAGTAATCGTCCAGGCTTTGGGGAACGGCTTGAGCTATTATCCGGCTGCAGGAAAAAAGGAAGGCCAGAAAACAAAGAAGAGCGTGCGGGAGCCGGGGTAAAGGTCGATGAGCCTTGCCGTTGAACATGAATCAAAATAGCATGGTCAGCCAAACCTCTGCAAAATCGATTTGCAGTTTCGTGGAAAAGACTCGATAGGTGAGTTCAACTGGAATTGCGCGGAGGGCAACGTATGGACAGGCGGACATTCGTCCAGAAATCCCTGGCAGGGATGATGGGTTTCTCCGGTTGGGAATTGAGTTGCCGTTCAGGGCTCGATGCCGCGGGCTTTGCCGAGCCCGGACTTTCAACGTCTTTGGCGAAGCCCCGACCCATCAGCGTCGCTGAATTCGCCGGGAGGAAGACAATCGGTGTCGCGGTCGCCGAAGTCAACGACTATGTGTTTGGGGGCTACCGGGGTGACTTCCACAGTCCCCCCCACGCCGACGGGAATCCTTGCAAGGCCTATATCGTTTCTTGGGAAGCGCTCCCTTTCCGATTCGTCTTCTCGCACGAGGCGAGCTATTGCCCCTGGTTCGAATTCCCTTCTGGAGCGGCAAGTTGTTATCAATTCTTCGAAGGCAACGACGGGTGGGCTGAACTCTTCAACAATTGGGGCCGGAAAGAGAAGAACAGTTTTGTGGATGTTCTCGAATCCGGGCCCAAGCGGGTTTGGCTCCGGTGGACGTACTTCGGCGTGCAAATGGGGTCCGGTGAGCCCGCCTATCGGGCCACAGAAGACTTTTGGGCTCATCCTAATGGGCTGATCCTCCGGCGTCAGAGTTACGAATCGCTCATCCCCCACGAGCACAAAGGCTACGCCAGGGAACCCATCGAAATGATCGGTATGTGTCCGGTAGGCAAGCTGTGGTTTGATGTCCTGCGAACAGACCCTTCTTCGGGGGCCAGTCACGCCTTGGCCGTGCTGGACCCGTTCTCCCAGAAGCGCTACGACCTCTACTGGGAATCCGCACCCGAACCCCAACATATCTGGAAGGCAAGTCCTCGACGTTCGGGCGCCAACTGGAAATCTCTGGATGACTCCCCAGGCGTGGCTTTGATCGTCCCTATGCAGGAGGGCTCTCCTTTTTGCATCTTCGGAGATGCTTCAGGCTTTCGACATGACTTCACCCGCATTAAAGAACATAGCTTTCGTGACACGGGGGGCTGGGGCTGGGTTTCCAAGTCCTGGGACCACTGGCCGATCGGCTGGCTCAACAGCCAAGCCCACGAGGTGAATGCGGATTCTCTCGAGAATTACCCAAACCACTTCTCGCCCGCGGGAATGGATTTGTGGGATCTGCCCGACGAGGAGTCAGCCCGGAGGGTCTTCTATTCCTTGATTGGAGTGGCGGGTGAGAATTTGGAAAAGGTCCGAACCATCGCCCGAAAGTGGCTGGATAGAGGCGAGAGGGCGATCGCGAGTTCATGGAGTATTGCGGATCTGCCGACGATTTTCGAGGCTTCCAAACCCATCAAGAACCGCCCGCGCGCCTAGTTTCAAGGCTGCCGGGAGTTTGGTCGCGGTCCAGAGATCGAGTAGGCGGAAGCCTCGTCTTTTTGCCCGCAGCTTGAAATTTGTAAGACCATTCAGACCCTGCTTGTGTTTTGCCGACGGGCCATCGTTATTTCAGGAGTCCCCGGTTCAGGGCTTCGACTTTCTGCGCAAGAGAACCGACCAAGCCAGAGGACTGACCGCTCCCGGTCGGTTGATCTCGAACCTGCTCTCCCGAAGCCATTCGAGGTCGAACAGTGAAAGGAAGTCATTACGGATTTCCTCCTCTGTGACTCGTGGAGGTCCGTAATCCCGCGCCGGTTCGTTAGAATTGCCGGTCAGGAGAAGAAATTGCGTGCCCGGACGAGAGTAGCGGCGAACTGTGTCGAGATAGGCCACCAAGTTCTGGTCCCTCACCACATGATAGCAGCCGCGATCGTAGATGAAGTCGAAGGGTTTCAGGTTTGGCGGTGACAGTACGTCAGCGAGAAGCCATCCGACAGAGACTCCGGCCTTACGGGCTTTCCGCCGGGCCTGGCTCAAAGCCGTAGGGGCAATGTCGATGGCCGTCACGTCGAACCCTCGGTTCGCAAGATAGATTGCATCAGTTCCTGAGCCGCAACACAATTCCACAACACGAGAAGGACGGATTTTACCCTCCTCGACCACTTTTTTAAGTTCACCGGAAGGTTGTCCTGTATCCCAGAGCGGGTGGCGGCCGCCGCGATAATCCGCATCAAACAGCTCGAGCAATCGGATCCCTTCGGGCCCGTGAGGCAGGATGCCCGAGGGCAAGGGCCGGCTGTCGAGAAGGGACTTGCCGTCAGCATCGGAGATCGCGATGTCGCCGGCCCCATCGTTTGCGGGCGGGAGATTCAATCGAAAAATCCTATGCTCCGTCGAGATGGTCAGCTGCAACTGGCCCTCCTTGGCATTCAACTCTGAATGTACCTCGGAGCCTTGTTGGCCGCCCTCACGTGCGTAGAGCACATGAAGAAATCGGGTTCTGGCGGAATTGCCCCGCGATGCCATTTCCAGGACGTAGCGTTCCGACTCTGGTTCGGCATTCGACTGGCGTCTGAGCCGGTGCGCCACGTTTTTGGGAAGCAATGTCTCACAGAAAAGCTCATCTACCCCTTCAATAATGCGAGTTCTCCGCCCCGTGACCTCCGGCATTTTCGGAGAATAGAGGCGCCACTCAACGGGCACTCCCGAATCCGGGATGAAAACCTCGTCGTCCACCACAAAGATAGAGGGTTTCAGAACGATGAAGCGACGGATCAACCGGGGAATGCCCGCAGACTCGAGACCGTCTTGAATGCTGTCGCCTGACCCTGAAGGACTGCCCACGGCATAAACAAAAATCCGGTTTTCTTCAAAAGCCACCAGGCGGCTGGCATCCAGGTCTGAGTTATCGAAGGCCAGCTTGACAATGGGCGTGTAAGAGTCGCCAGGGTTATTAGCTGAGCCGAGAGACTTGGCAAGTTTGAAAACCTGCGAAGTATTTACGCAAGGCCCGGGAGACTTTCCTGTGACGTGCGCCTGTCTTTCTGTGGGCCGACCCAGTCCCACCCCGACCAGGGTCACGATGAGCGATCCCATCAACCGCCATGTGAAACGCCTCGAGGCAGAGGACACGCGGTGAACCATCAAGGTGCTCCGTTGAAGTAAACTGTTGCTGTTGTTATGCTCACGCGTCGAACGCAGGCTTGCCGGCGTTTGCAAGATAGCATGATTCGAAAGCTGCTACAATTTTCGGCCTTCGCATTCCTTTTATTGGGTCTTCTTTCCCTGCCCCGCCTTGCAGGGATATCGGCAGGAAGGGTCGAAAAGCCGTTCCCAACATTCACCGACGTCACGAAACAAGCCGGGCTCGCCTTCAAGATCGTTTGTGGAGATGAAGTGACCGAGTTCCTCATCGATGTCAATGGCGAAGGTGCCTGCTTTTTTGATTATGACAATGATGGCTACCAGGACATCTATCTCGTGAACGGGTCTTCTCGCAAGTCCCAGAAGGAGGGACGCCTTCCCCACGATTACCTCCTTCGCAACAACGGCGATGGAACCTTCACCGACGTAACCGCGAAAGCCCATCTCGGAGACACCGAGTGGAGCAGCGGTTGTGCGGTGGGCGATTACGACAATGATGGATATACGGATTTGTATGTCACCAATTATGGCCCCAACAAGCTCTATCGCAACAACGGTGATGGGACTTTTACTGAAGTGGCCGGGGCGGCGGGTGTGGCCGATCCGCATTGGGACTTTCCCAAATGGAGCATGGGTGCGGCCTTCGGAGATATCGATAACGATGGTTACCTGGACCTTTACGTCACTAATTTTGTCAAATTCTACTACCAGGCGGACCGGCCGGCTCCAAACCCGGACAGCCCTTGTAAGATGAAGTCCATCCCGATCGCGTGCGAGCCGGAGCAATACGAGGGAGAACAGGATCTCCTTTACCATAACAACGGCGATGGCACCTTCACGGATGTCAGCCAGTCCGCGGGAATAATCCGAAAGGATCCAGGCCGAGGGTTTGGTGTGGTTTTCTCGGATTTCGACAATGACGGTGATCAGGATATTTACGTCGCCAACGATGCTGGCCCGAATTTCTACTATATCAACGACGGCAAGGGGCGCTTCACGGACGCCAGCTGGGCTTCCGGTACGGCGGTGGATGGATTTGGCAGCCCTCAAGGCTCCATGGGGGCCACCGTCGGTGATGTCAACCATGACGGACTTCAGGATATTTTCGTCACCAATTTCATCGACCAGCAGAACACGCTTTACGTGAACGAGGGGAACAATTTATTTTCCGATCGAACGAATAACTTTAATCTCGGGTTGATCGGCTTCCACTATAGTGGGTGGGGAACGAAATTAGTTGACTTTGACAATGATGGCTGGCTTGATCTCTTCATTACCAACGGCCACACGATGGAGCAACTTGAAAAGTATTTCCCGGCCGATCCTTTTGCCGAGCCCAATTACGTGTTACAGAGCATCAACGGGGAGAAATTTGTGGATGTCTCCGCAATCTCCGGACTTCGCAACCTCCCGAACAAGGTGGGGAGGGGAACGGCCTTCGGTGATATCGACAACGATGGGAATGTGGATGTGCTGGTGATCAATAAGAACGATATCCCCACCTTGTGGCGGAATAACGGAGTCAAGGGTCGAAATTGGATTACCATCAGGACTGAAGGAGTGAGGAGTAACCGATCCGGGATGGGAGCTCGTATCCTTTCGAACTCGGACGGGATCCAACAAGTCTTTGAGGTGAGAGGGAGTGACAGTTATTTGTCCAGCAACGATCTGAGGGCACACATAGGATTAGGAGAGTCGAAAGCGACCGATCTTGAGATTCACTGGCCGAGCGGGCAAGTGGATCAATATACCCACGTGACGGTAAACCGGTTTTATCTGGCTCGGGAAGGCGATTCGCTGAAGCCCGATCCGCTGGTGAGAGCCGCGCGGAAATCCAAATAATCCTCAAAGGTAGATTCCATGCAGGAACTCGATGACACTGCACGAGTGCCAACGCCGATGGAGAAGGCGTGTCTGCCGAGCTTTGAATCAGGGCGTGACGAATGAGTCTGAATCCCAACTGGATACCGATGAAGTGGACGGGCGGTCCGCTGGGGGTCCAACGGCGCGCCAAGGCGCAGACCTTCACACCCGAGGTCAAGGGGATGCTGACAGCCCGGATGGACCCGGCGTCACTCGAATTGGTTAGGGGAACGCCGGTGAACTGTCTGGTGGTGGAGTGGGCGGCCGGCGAGCCTGCAAATCGCGATCAACAAAGCGCCTTGGTCCCATTGATCGAGGCGGGCAGGCGAATCGGGATCAGTTTTGTGGGCCGGGTGGAGCGCACTGCGGATCTGAGAGCCGCCCTCGCCGCGGGCCTTCAAGCTGGGCTCTCGGGCGTCCTGGTCGAAGGCTCCTCCGCTCAGGTGGAGGACCTCCCGGTCATCCTTCAGTGCTCTCGATCGAACATCCCGTGGGACTCGCATGTCCCTATTCTGAGCGTCACGGATAATCGCTGGCCGGGTTTGGAGATTCATGAAACAGAAGAAACCCCGGACGCTGTTACGGGTCCAACGGGCGTTCCGTGGGTGAACTCCAACGGGTGGTTCTCTATGTTGGCGCGTCAATTGGCCGCGGGCAAGGCCCTCTGGCTCGACATGGATCCTCCCCCTCAAATCGAGCATTGGCGCCCGGCGGGATATTCGGCGGCGGTGGCTGACAGCTATGCCTACGGGACCCGCTGGATGATTTCACTCGATGAGAAGTTGAGCGTTGGTGCGCTTCGGAGACAGCCTGAAGCGATTCGCGTATGGGAAAGGGTCGTAGCCATTATCTCCTTTTTCAAGGAGCATGCGGACTGGGCCGGCTTTCAGCCGCAAGGGAGTCTCACCGTCATATCGCGTTTTCGCGGCGAGGAAGAGGCGTTGGGAGGAGAAGTCCTGAACCTCCTCAGCCGGCAACTCGTCCAGTACCGGGTCATCGAGAAGTCGCGGTTAGCGTCAACCTCGCTGGAAGGCCTGGAAACAATTCTCTGGGTCGATGAAGAGCCTCCCACGAGTGAAACGCGATCGGAGTTGCTGGATTTTGTCACGCGAGGCGGGTTGCTGATTTCCGCCTCGTTTTGGGGGCCGCC
Organism: Acidobacteriota bacterium; assembly: GCA_003224665.1. GTDB lineage: Bacteria > Acidobacteriota > Terriglobia > UBA7540 > UBA7540 > QHZM01. Next base: position 3,914 of record QHZM01000254.1, on the reverse strand, counting down.
CGACTGTAAGCCGTTAGTGGCCGACTATTCGGACCACTACAAGATATGCGGTCTGGGGAAGGGTAAGATCGCCGCCTCCAAGGACGGCTTTCACGATCCTTATCAGGTGGCCGTCGATACCCACTTGTTGATGAGTCGGCGAAGTGATTGGGTGCGTCTGTTCAACGCTGGAACGGCGATCAGCTATTTCAGTGCTGACCCCAACAGCCGGAAGGAACTGGTTCAGATCATTGACTATCGAACGTCCGGTGTCTCGGAGTTCGTGACCGCCTGGGTCAGGACGTCAAATCGCTCGGCGCGCTTTTGGTCTTTGGAATCGAAAGAGCCCGCTCCTCTTCAGGGAGTTCCGGCCGGGACCGGCGTAGAATTCCATTTGCCTTCCTTATCAACTTATTCTGCGTTAGAATTCGAACACCGGGGTGTTGGATGATAAAAGATTGCACGCGAAGAGAGTTCCTCGGGACACTCGGCACGGCGGTGGCGGGTATATGCGTGTCTCCTGCCAGGCTCGCCTTTGCCAGCCGCGCGCCGACGGCTCCTGTGGCGGTCGGACGTTGCTACATTTACGGCGCCGAAGTAGTCCAGGTGCTCTCGACCATGTTCGATCAACTGGGCGGCTTGGAGCGGCTCGTCAAAGGAAAGACTGTCGCCATCAAGATCAATCTCACGGGGCTGGCCGCCAATCGCCTGAGACACCTGCCGCTCGAGCTGACCCATTGGACTCATCCTCAAGTCATCGGCGCGACGGTGCACCTCCTGGGCCAAGCGGGCGCGCGCCGCATCCGGCTGCTGGAAAGCCCCATGTCTACGGCCGAGCCCCTCGAAGAATTCATGCTGCAGGCCAACTGGGAGCCGCGGGACTTTATGAGCGCGGCGCCCGTGGTGGAGTTCGAGAACACCAACTACTTGGGAAGGGCCAAGAAATATTCTCGCCTGTGGGTTCCTGACGGCGGATTGATGTTCCGGGCATACGACTTGAACCATTCGTACGAGGACTGCGACGTCTTCGTCTCATTGGCCAAGTTGAAAGAACATGCCACGGCGGGCGTCACGCTCTCAATGAAGAATTGTTTTGGCATCACGCCTTGTACGATTTACGGCGAAGAGGCTGGCAGAGACGAGCCCAGTCTCGTCCCGCGCGGCGGCCGCGGGATGTTTCATCACGGGGAACGCCAGCCCTCCAAGAGCGCCCTTTCGGAAATCGACCTCCGGAGCCCTCGGGACCCCGGCTATCGCGTGCCTCGTGTAGTCGCGGATCTGGTCGCGGCACGGCCGGTCCACCTGGCGGTGATCGACGGCGTTGAAACGATGATGGGAGGCGAAGGCCCCTGGACTTCCGGGCGGCGCCACGTCAAGTCGGGCCTCCTCATCGCGGGAACCAATTGCGTCACCACGGACGCCGTTGCGATGGCCTTGATGGGCTTCGATCCGATAGCTGATCGGGGAAAGCCGCCCTTCGAAACCTGCGACAGCACGCTGCGCCTGGCCGAAGATCTTGGAGTAGGATCGCGTGATCTTCGTCAAATCGAAGTGGTCGGAACTCCGATCGCACAAGCGAAATTCAACGCCCGCAGTGCATGACCCTTGAGAGCGGCTCGAATCCTCCCGGCGCGCCGGGCAGGCCAGGAGTCCAAATCCCCACGGGCCTACTGGTACGCCCCATTGCCTCACCTGTACACCCTTCAGCGGTTCTGGGCATGACAATAAATGCGTCCTCGAGCGCAGGTAGTACTGGAAATAGGACTTCAGAACGCGACGGAGGGAAGATTCGCTGAGCACAATGATGTGGTCGAGGCACTCGCGGCGTATTGAGCCGACCAGTCGCTCAGCGTATGGATTCTGCCAAGGCGATCTTGGAGCCGTCAGGACCTCCTAAAAAGCCATGCCTCGAACTCGCTGACGGAATGACCCTTCATAAATGGAGTCGCGATCGTGGAGGAGGTATCGCGGTGCTTTGCCCCAAGGGAACGCCTCGATGAGCTGTCGCGCCGTCCACTCTGAAGTGGGATTGGCCTTGACGTTGAAATGGAGTGGGCGTCGCCTCTGGTGTGCCAAAACGATCAAGACATATAAGACTCGAAAAGTGACCGTCGACACGACGAAGAAATCCGTCAACACCAACTGCTGCACGTGGTTGTTAACGAAAGCACGCCACGTCTGAGATGGCGGCCTCTGCGGGCGAGCCATGTACTTCGCGACAGTGGCTTGGGACACTTCGATTCCGAGTTTGAGCAGTTCCCCATGGATACGCGGTGCTCACCAGAGCGGGTTCGCCAAACTCATCTTTCGGACCAGTTCCCGAACCTCCAAGTCGATCGCCGGCAGTGCGGTCCGGCGTGCACTCGCAGTAGCCGTACTTCGAAATGACGATAGGTTTATCCAGAAAGGCGCGGTGGTTTTCCCCAAGGTTTCGACGGACGTCTTCGACCCTCCCCTTGTACCAGGTTTCGTAATACTCCATTCCGCAAAGTCCATCTTCCCTGCCACGTCCTTCTCCGGGGTGTTCTGCAGCGAGTTTGAAGGGTAAGTCGCCAAGCGAAGGGGATTGACCTGCCCCTGAATATAAAATTAGAGAAAAGGATTCTTGGGAAGGGCCTCGATGAGACGGCGAGTATAGGCGTGAACCGGGTTACGGAAGACTTGCTCTGTCTTCCCGAACTCAATGATCTCGCCCCGATGCAAAATGGCTATGCGTCGGCATAAAGAAGCGGTGGAAAGCAAGTCATGAGAGATGAATAAGATCGCCATATTAAGTTCGCGATTGAGACGAGCGAACAGCTGCAAGATTTCCGATTGCGTGATCACATCCAGTGCACTGGTCGGCTCATCGGCAACGAGAAGTGCAGGACCATGGAGGATGGCCATGGTGATTAATAGCCGTTGTGCCTGGCCTACACTCAGCTCTTGAGGATAGCGACGGAGGAAGGATTCCTCGGCCGGCAGGCTCACGCTCTTGAGCAAATCGAGCAGGCGCGAGACGCAGCCATTGCGTGGCGGCCCGCCGTGGGCCCTCCAGGCTTCGGACAGTTGAGTACCGATCTTTAAAGCAGGGTTCAGAGCTGACATTGGACTTTGCAGCACCAATGCAATTTCTCGGCCGCGTACCTGACGCATTTCCCGTTCGCTAAGCCGCATTAAGTCGCGGCCCTTAAAGTGGATCTCTCCGGTTGCGGACCCTCCTCTGTACCTGAGAAGTTTCAAGATCGCGAGCGCAAGGGTGCTCTTCCCGGACCCGCTCTCCCCCATTAGACCTATGATTTCGCTCCGCTCGATCTGCAGAGCCGCGTGGCGAAGCACTCCTGGTCTATTGGAGTAATCGACGGACAAACGCAGGTTGAGCAACGGACCAGGTAAACTCATGGTCGGATCTCGGAAATTTCCGGAAGGATGGATAGCCGCTCTACATTCCAGCAGACCTGAGGTCGAAGTACGACTGGGGTGACGTTGCGCAAATTTGGAGATGTGGCCGACAACGCATTCTTGTTGATCAAGTAAAGGAAGGGTTCCTCTTCCCAAACAATTTCCTGGACTCTATCGAAGTAGGACTTCCGCTTGATTGCGTCCGTCTCTGAAGCTTGAGCTCGCATCAATCGGTCAATCTCTGCTTCCCAGTTTGTTTCCGGAGTTTTTTGGCTGGGATTCCACTGATGATTACTCGCCGAACTCAGCCAAATGTTCATCTGGGCGTTGGGGTCCAGATCCACATTCACCAAACCGAGCAGGCAAGCTTCGTAATCGAATGTTTGGGTGATGCGGTCAATTAAGGAAGAAAAATCCAGCGTGACGATGTTAAGGCGGATTCCCAGCTGGCTAAGGTCTTGTTGAATCATCACCGCCATGCGCTCACGGGGCTTGTTTCCGGAGTTTGTGATCAAAGAAAATTCGACGGGATTGCCTTCGCGGTCGCGGAGCAT
>QHZM01000129.1 GCA_003224665.1 Acidobacteriota bacterium | reverse complement strand
ATTCTGGCGCAGCGACTGGTCCGGATGATCTGCGAAGTGTGCAAGCGCCCCGCGGAGGTTCCTCCGGAGCTGATGGAAGAGTCCAGCCTCGCTCCGGCCGAGTGGCGCAGCGTAACTTTCTACGAAGGCGCGGGCTGCCCGCAGTGCAACCACACCGGTTTTCGCGGCCGCACCGCCATCGGAGAATTATTGCTGCTTTCGGACCGGATCCGCGACCTGATCCTGGCCAAGAGACCCTCGTCGGAAATCCGGAACGTCGCCCGAGAGGAAGGCATGGTCACCCTGCGCGAGACCGCGCTTGAAAAAATCCGGCAGGGGATAACCACTTTGAAGGAAATCAATAAAGTTACGTTCGTGGAGTAACCGCGCCTCACGGGGCCGCGCGAGAACATGAGTACGACTCGCTTGAAGGAACGGTCGAAGGCAGTAGGCTGGGGAGGCAGCGGGAGTTTTGTCGCTCCCTCGGTCATCGTGGAAGTCGAACCCGGTTTTGTCGTGGCGGCGCGCCTTGACCGTTCAGGCCGGCGGGTGGGCCGAATCGCGGCCCGCGAGGTCGAGGCCGGCTCCATCGACGCGCAGCTTAACCGCGCAAACCTGGCGAATCCCTCGGAACTCCAGCGAGCGGTCCAGGCGGCCCTCGGCGCCATCGGCAACGGTGGTGGCCGACTGGGCTTGCTCGTCCCCGACCCCATCGTGCGCGCGGCCATTCTTTCTTTTGAATCGTTGCCGGATGCCAGGAAGGAAGTCGAAGGACTGGTGCGCTGGAGAATGAAGGACCTGCTTCCGTTTCCGCCGGAGGAGGCGAGGCTGGCTTATCAGGTGCTCGGGCGCTGGCCGGACTGCGTCGAAGTGCTCGCCATGGCCGTCAAAAGTTCCGTGCTGGCGGAGTATGAGGCAGCGGTCGAAAACGTGAACAGCGGCCCGGGCTTGATTCTGCCCGCCACGGCGGCCCTGCTCCCCCTCGTCCCTGAGGCCGAGCCCTCAAGTCAGCTTCTGGTCCACGTATGCTCCGGGTGGATGACGACAGTCCTCGTCGAAAGGAGCCAGCTTCGCACCTGGCGCACACGGGATATGGCTCGCGTGACGCCCGAAGACCTCCCCGGGGAAGTGGCCCGCGAGGCTGCGCGGGTAATCGCGAGCACGCGCGACCGCCTCAACCTTGAAGTCGGCCGCGTGTGGCTTTGCTCGCGGCCTCCCGGGACGTCCGACCTCGTCCCGGCGCTCACGTCGGCCGTTTCCTGCGCGGTGGAGCCGTTGGCGGGCAGTGAGGATTTTGCATCATCGCTTTCCACGGCTGAAGAGACGCTCTTCAAACACTTCGGGGCCACGGTCGCAGGCCTGGTAAGAAATTCCGCGAAGGAAGCATGAGGGTCAAACTCAATCTCGCCGTTTCTCCCAGCCGCCGCGAGCGGTATGCGGTCGCGTGGACGGTGCCTCTGGCGCTCGTTGCGCTCGCTGGACTGGCGTTCTTGTGCCGGACGACGGCGCGGGAATTCACCGAGTACCGCAACGTCCACCGCGAACGCGTGCGACTGGAAGACCGGGAGAACGCGCTGCTCAAGGCCGAGGGGGACCTCGTCAAGGACTTCGAGCGGCCGGACTTCCGCGGCGTTTCCCACCAGGCGCAGTTTGTCAACGCGCTCATCGAAAAGAAGCGGCTCACCTTGACCGATTTGACGGCGAAGGTCGCGAAAGTACTCCCGCCATCGGTCCACCTCACCAGCCTGTCCTTTTCACGGCAGGAGGGGGACCGCGTGGTGCACCTGGTGGTCTCGTCGAGGAGCGAAACGGCGCTCGAAAATTTCCTGACCAACCTGGAGAACTCGGCGGACTTCAAGGACGTTGTCCTCTCCCAAGGGTTCGAGCAGGCGAGCGGCGCGACGGGGCCGCCGACGATCGCCTGTACGGCGCGTTACGTGGGCGGGGAGTAAAGGTGGGGAGCTAACCGGAAATATGCGCAGGAACCGCCGAAAAGTCTTTTTCCGGATTATGGAAGGCGCGGCCGTCGGCTTGGTCGTCCTCGACGCGCTGCTCTACGGCGCTCTTCTGCGGCCTCTCCGTCGAGCCGCGGCCGAAAAGAAGCAGGAAGTTGGCCAAACGCGGAGCCGCATCCAGGACGAGACCATGCGCGTGGAGAGCCTGAAGAGGTACCTGGCCGCCCTCCCCACAGCCAGTGCGGACATCAAGGCTTTCGTCCACGAACACGTCCCGCCACGGCGCTGGATATTCTCGCGTGCCTCGGGGCTGGTCCGCCGGCTCGCCGAGCAGTCGGACCTCCAGCTCTCCCCCGTTTCCTATCGGCTGGACAGTTCGCCCGCGGAGGCGCTCGAGCGCCTGGGCGTCGAATTGACGGTCGAGGGCACGTTTTCTAACCTCCTGAGATTTGCCCACTCGCTTGAGACGGCAAATGAATTTATACTAGTCCGGGACTTTACTTTTCAGCCGGGCGAGAAGGGCCGCCTGGCGCTGCGCATGACGGCGGAGCTTTACCTCGAGCCATGAAAATGAAGACGCGTTCTGAAAAATGGGTCAGCGGGGCCCTGGGAGTATTCTGCCTGCTCTTGTTAATTCACCTCATCATGCAATTTGGCGGGATCAAGGCAGGCGCGTCTCGCGTGCCCATGGCGACCCGCGGGTCGGGCGCAGGGCGCCTGATGCATGCTTCGTCTTCTTACGTCCCGGACGACCTTTCGCGCTACGACCCCGAGGTGCATCTCGACCTGCTCAAGAAATATCAATCTCGGGCGCTCCCCCGGTTTGAGCGCAATCCGTTTGCAGCCGAGGCTCCGCGGCCCGCGCCGCCCGTGCCGGTTGCGCCTCCACCGCCGCCCGCGCCTCCTCCGCCCCCTCCGATCCCTCTCAAGGCCGTGGGCTACTCGGAAAAAGGCGGCGGCCGGCAGGAGGCCTACGTCTCCGATGACAACCAGGTCTTTGTTGTCCACGAGGGCGAACAATTTGACCAGAAATATCGAGTCCTGAAAATCACGCCAAGTTCGATTCAGATTGAAGATGAAACTTCGCATCAGACGGTCGAGCTGCTTTTCGCGCAATAACTTTTCGCGTTGCCCCTCCGGCGCGTGCGTCATGGACCGCGGGTACGCGTTGCTGGTCCTGATGATGATGGCCACAATCTTGCTCGTCTCCCTCACCGTGGCATTGCCGAGCATCTACCTTGAAGGCCAGCGCGAGCGCGAAGAGGAGCTCATCTTCCGGGGGAACGATTACGCCCGCGCCATCGCCCTCTTTCATCGCCAGTTCAACCGCTTTCCGAGGACCGTTGACGAGCTCTTGCGGACGAACGGCATCCGGTTTTTACGTCATGCCTACAAGGACCCGATGAGCCGCAGCGGGAAGTGGCGCTTCATCCATGCCGCCGCCAACGGCGCCCTGCTCGATTCGCGCACAATGGGTCCCGCACGGCAGGGCCAGCAGAGCCAGGGGCTGGGGGAAAAACCCGCGGGCGCTCCGGCGGGGTCCCAGCAAAAGGGGTCCTCGAGCAGCGGCGAAGAAGCCCCGCGCGAGACTTCTTCATTCTTCGGCTCGGGAGTCCAGGGAGCCCTGATCGTCGGAGTGGCCAGCTCCAGCTCTCGCGAGTCCGTCCGCGTGTGGAACAATTACACGCACTACGACGATTGGGAATTCCTCGGCATCGGGGGCAATGTAGGCATGGTCCAGCCGGGCCAAGCCTCTCAGCCGGCTCCCGGCCAGCAGGGAATTCCCGGTCGCCAAGGGATGCAACCCCCTATGCTTCCTCCCCTCACAGATCAGCCGATGACGCCTCGTTAGGCAAAATGCAAATCTTTAAAGCAAGGAATTGGGCCCTGGAAGAGTGGATGTTCGCGCCCGGCAGTTTTCGTTTTGAAGTTTGGCAACTGCGGGTATGGGCCAGGCATCGAAACCGTTGAACCCGAGACCCGCGCGAGCGAGGTAGGTGGACGCAGTGAGTGGTGGTGCTAACGGGATCGAGCTTTCCAGAGCGATCGTTATTGTGAAGAGGTCCCG
>QHZM01000128.1 GCA_003224665.1 Acidobacteriota bacterium | reverse complement strand
GGCGAGTATCCGCGGGATGGCGCTGCTCGTCCAGCGCGAGGTCGCCGAAAGGCTAGTGGCGACACCCGGCACGCGCGCTTACGGCTACTTGAGCGTCCTCACCCAGCTCACTTCGCGGACTCGCGTCGTCTTCACCGTCCCGCCCGGCGCCTTCTCTCCTCCGCCGAAGGTCCACTCGGCGCTCGTTTCGTTCGAAGTTGTTTCCACACACCCCGCGTGGGCGAAGAAAGCCCAGCCGCCCGCCGCCGGAGCCGAGTCCAGGGCTAAACCTGGGAACCACATCGGCGTTTCGACCTCGGAGCCGAGAGACAAAGTGAAGTTTTTGGAATTTGTGAAGCGCTGCTTCACGCATAAGAGAAAAAATCTGTTGAACAACCTCTCAGCGAGCTTCTCGCGCGACCGGATTGAACGCGAGCTCGCGCGGCTCTCGCTGCCCGCCACGGTTCGCGCCGAGCAGCTTTCAATCAAGCAACTTGCGGATTTGTACGCAAGGCTCGATCCTGCCTGAGAGCTTCATTTGCCGGAGGAAGTCCCCGTTCCGGGACTGCCCGCCAAAAAGATGTGCTACGATGACGTGTTCGGCAAGGAGGCATCGGCATTTCCCAATCGGCGAACAAGTTGAGGGCTATTCCGCTCGGAGGCCTGGGCGAATTCGGCATGAACATGATGGCCTTCGAGTACGGCGATCACCTCGTCGTGGTCGATTGCGGCGTGATGTTTGCCGACGCCGAACTGCCGGGCGTTGACATCGTCATCCCCGACATCACCTACCTCCGCGAGAACAAGCACCGCCTGCGGGCCATCCTGCTCACCCACGGTCACGAGGACCACATCGGAGCGCTGCCGTACGTGCTCGAGGAGCTGGACACGCCCGTTTATGGCACGGCCTTCACGCTCGCCCTGGCGCGCGCGAAATTGGACGATTCGGGCGTCAGCGAAGGGGTTGAATTGAGGAAAATGGAGCCCGGCGTACCTTTCGACCTCGGGCCATTCCACGTGGAGTTCATCCACCTCACCCACAGCATTATCCAGGCCGGAGCCCTTGCGCTTACGACTCCCGTGGGCACGGTCATTCACACCGGCGATTTCAAGCTCGATCCCACCCCCACGGACCAGCACGTGAGCGACCTCCACACGCTCGCCGACTATGGCCGCAAAGGCGTCCTGGCCCTGTTTTCCGATTCAACCAACGTCGAGCGACCGGGCATGACGCCCTCGGAACGGGCCGTCCGCGAGCGCTTCGAGGAAATTATCTCGGGCGCCAAAGGACGAGTTTTCATCTCCTGCTTCGCCACCTCCATGCACCGGATGCAAATCGTGACGGACCTGGCGCGGGAATATGGGCGGCGTCTCTGTTTCGTCGGCCGCAGCATGTTTCAGAATTCGGAGATTGCCCAGGAGATGGGGGTGCTCCGTATTCCGCCGGGCCTGCTCATCCCGCCTCAAGACCTGCGCAGCTTGCCGCGGAACAAGGCGCTGATTGTGCTGACGGGCAGTCAGGGCGAACCCATGGCGGCGCTCTCTCGCGTCGCCGTGGACAGCCACCGCTGGGTCTCGGTAGAACCCGGAGACGACGTTGTGGTCTCCGCGCGGATTATCCCCGGAAATGAGAAGTCCATCTTCCGGATGATTGACCACCTCTGTCGCCGCAACGCTCGCGTGCATTACCACGACGGCGGCCAGCCGCCCGTTCACGTCTCCGGACACGGCAGCGTCGAAGAGCTCAAATTGATGCTGAACCTCGTTCGCCCGAAGTATTTCATCCCCATCCACGGCGAATACCGCCAGCTTTACCGACACGTTGAGATGGCGAAAGAGCTGGCCGCCGTCTCCGGGAAGACCTTCCTGCTCGAAAGCGGAGACGTGCTCGAGTTCGACGGGCAAGGCGCAAGAAAGAATGGCCGCGTCCCCGTGGGGCGGGTGTGCATTGACGTCGGGACGCTCGACGAAGTCGGCGACGTGATTTTGAAAGAGCGCCGGCACATCTCCGAAGACGGCATCGTCATCCCGATCCTGGCCATTAACGAGCGCACCGGCGAGCTCGAGGCCCCGCCGGAAATTGTTTCGCGCGGGTTCGTGCCCCTCGACCAGGCCCAGGACCTGGTGGAGTCTGCGCGACAGGTTATCCTGAAGACGATCGAGAAATCGAACGTCGAGGAAGTAGGCGACTGGGGCGTGATCAAAGAAAAGATTCGGACCGCTTTGCGCCGCCACTTCGACCAGGAGACGGGAAAGCGGCCCATGATCTTGCCCGTGATTCTGGAAGTCTGACTCGGGATGCCCCGTTCCTTCTGGGCGTCCGAAAAGTCAAACCCAGGCCGAGGACCCAGCGTCTCGAACAGGAAGACCGGCGCCTGAAATCCAAGACCAGCAGGCTCGACCGACCTGTCATTCAAATGGAGAGCTATGCCACTCTACCAAGCTGTTGTCCTCGCCATCATTCAGGGCCTCACCGAATTCTTGCCGGTTTCAAGCACGGCTCACCTCGCGCTTTTCCCCTGGCTTCTTCACTGGAAAGACCCGGGACTGACGTTTGACGTCGCCCTGCACGCGGGGACGCTGGTGGCTGTCGTCGTGTACTTCTGGCGCGTGTGGCTGGAGATGTTCGCGGCGGCCGCCGCCGGCTGGCGCAGTTCGCTCCGCTCGGGCGGCGCGCAACGCGACAGCCCGTGCCGGGAGGACGACGAGCGGCGACAAAAAAGCCGAATGCTCTGGTACCTCATCGTCGGGACTGTTCCGGCCGGAGTCGCGGGCCTTCTATTCGAGCACTCCGCTGAAAACCAGCTACGGAGGCCCGACGTGATCGGGTTCGCGCTGATCAGCGTGGGGTTGCTGATGTGGGCCGCCGACCGCATAAAAACTCACCCGAGGGAGCTCGCCCAGGTCAGCCTGCTGGATCCGCTTGCGGTAGGCGCCGCCCAGGCCCTCGCGGTGATCCCAGGCGTTTCCCGTTCCGGGATCACGATGACCGCGGGGCTTTTCAGGGGGATGAGCCGGGAATCGTCGGCCCGGTTCTCGTTTCTCCTTTCCACGCCCATTATTGCGGGCGCGGCACTGAAGAAAGGACTCGACGTTCTCAAGGAGGGGCTTCCGCCGGAAATGCGCCTCCCCTTTTTCGTCGGCGCGGTTGTAGCGGCCGCGGTCGGCTACCTCGTCATCGCGGTCCTGATCCGGTTCCTTGGTCGCCACACTTTTAAAATTTTCGTCGTTTACCGGATAGTCTTGGGCGTGATAGTATTCGCGGTGGGATGGGGTCTGCGTCACCACTTGGGGTGACCAAAGACTTTCACGGCATTTAGGAAACTCTTTCTCCTGTTTCCGGCGGAGGAGCATGGTCGCCCACTCAGTGCGCTGGTTCAAAGGAACAAGGCGCGATCATGCCTGCATCTTCTCTGGCTTCTGCATCCAGGCCTCGGGATCCTTACTCCAAGGATCCTAATGCCAAAACCCCACTGCTCGACTCCCACCGGAAATCCGAGCTGCTCGGGTTCCTTCTCAGTGTTGTAGGGCTCCTGCTGTTACTGGGCCTGGTGTCTTACCTGCCGGGCGACCCCTCACTGGATACCGCAGGGGCGGATGGGCCTTCCGTCCGCAACTGGGTGGGACTGGCGGGTTCTTACACCGCCGACGTCCTCTTCCAGTTATTCGGCTGGGTCGCATACCTGCTGCCTTTGACCCTCTTCGTGGTCGGCGTTCGCCTGCTGCTCGACCGCCCGTTCCAGTCACCCCGCACGAAGGCGGTAGGCACGGCGCTTCTTGCAGGGTCACTCGCCGCGCTGCTCGAGATGTTCCCCTATACCCCGCCTGTCCGAGGTCTGATTCACGGAAGCGGGTTGGCAGGCACTCTGCTGGCGGCGGCGCTGGTCCGCGCC
>QHZM01000127.1 GCA_003224665.1 Acidobacteriota bacterium | reverse complement strand
GCTATGGCAGCTTCCACGGTACGAAACTCTTCTCCATAGCGTCTGGCGATTCGACTGAGCGCCAAAGTATCCTTGGGAAGGCAACTTCCTCCAAAACCCGCTCCCGGATGTAAGAACTTCGGGCCGATTCGACCGTCCAACCCAAGCGCATTCGCAATTACGTGAACATCAGCTGAGGGGCCCACAGCGTCACAGAGGTTCGCCAATTCGTTGACGTACGAAATCTTCAACGCCAAAAACGCATTCGCAGCGTACTTGATGATTTCCGCGGATTCCCAACTGGTAAAGACGAATGGGGTCTCAATCAAGTAAAGCGAACGGTAAAGATCTTTCATGATCGCTGCAGCGCGGTCTGTCGAAGTTTCGATTACAATCCGATTCGGGTGGGAAAAGTCTTCTACCGCAGAACCCTCACGCAGAAATTCAGGATTGGAAACCACGTCGAATTCGACGGGACGCGCCAATTGTTGGCTTATTCTCTCCTCCACCCCAACCGCGGTCCCCACGGGGACGGTGCACCGGATAACGACGACCTTGTATTCGTCCATGGCTTCGGCGATCAGGTCGCAAGCCGACCACACCTGGCTGAGGTCGGCGTCACCGTCCGGCCTCGAATTCGTTCCCACAGCCAGGAAGATCGCGAGAGAGTTCTTGATGGCTTGTTTCGTTTCAACAGTGAAAGAAAGACGTCCGCGTTCGCTGTTGCGCTGAATCAGTTCTGCGAGCCCGGGTTCAAAGATGGGTATTTCCCCCTTGCGGAGGAGGCCAATCTTGCTCTCGTCGATGTCGACACAGGTCACCGTGTGACCTAGATCAGCGAGACCTGAACCAACCACGAGCCCCACATAGCCAGCACCCACTACAGTTATGTGCACTTCTGATCCCTTCCGTCCTGATCTAAAATCACTTTGACACAACTTCTGGGATGCAGGCTGCTAAACTGGTAAATTGACTACACAGCGCTGAAGCAGGGCCTGCGTGTTCCGTGTCTTAAGTGCACGCAACACTGAAGCCTCGTCTAACTGCCCATTCAATCCAGCACTCAACTCAATGGTGGGCTTATTGGCCCCGTGAAAATCCGAGCCGCCAGTCATAATCAGCCCGAAGTGAGCCGCCAATTCTTCGTAGCGCGAAACCTCGGGTTTATCATGTTTGCTCCAATAGCCTTCAATTCCCCTCAGCCCTTCACTTATTAGTTCCTCTATACAAGCCTCCAGCCCTTCATTCCGCAGCTTGAGGGTTGCTGGATGCGCCAGGACCGCAGTTCCGCCCGACGAACAAATCAACTCGATAGCCTGGCTGGAAGTGAATTGAATTTTCTCGAGGAAGCCCGGGGTTCCAGGGTTCAAATAGCGATCAAACGCCTCGGAGATACTTGGCACCTGCCCGGCCTCGAGAAGCGCCCTTGCCACATGCGGGCGGCCCACTGATCCGGCTCCAGCAAGCTGCAAGACCCGATCCCAAGTGACCATCACTCCGGCGGCGTGAAGCCGTTTGACGATCTCTTCGCCACGATCCCGAGGACGGGCTCTTAACCAGGACAATCGCTCCAGGAGATGAGGGTGTTTGTAGTCGATGTAATAGCCAAGGATATGCATTTGACCGGCGCCCTCCCATTGGGCGCCCAATTCCACGCCGGCTATCACGCTCACCCCTCGCTGCTTCCCCCGTTCCAAAGCCGCGGGGATGCCCCCAACCGTGTCGTGGTCAGTTATAGCGATGGCCTGGAGGCCCTTGTCCGCCGCGAGGTCAATCAACGCCTCGGGTGAAAGAGTTCCGTCGGAGGCGGTCGTGTGCGTATGAAGGTCAATCATCAAAGTTGTCCTGTAGCTTGCCTGCTGCGGCCCCCATGGGTTTGTTCCCGCCCCAGGGCATTGGGAGCAACTTGCGCGAGAAGTTTTTCTGTCACGCAACCCCGGCTCACGAGCAATTCCACCACCTTGCGGGCGCTCTCTTCAGGGATCTCCTCGTTCGTGAACAGAACAAGGTCCGGGTGGAGCGGCTTCTCGTAAGGGTCGGACACACCGGTGAAATGCGCCAGTTCCCCGGCCAAGGCTCGCTTATACATGCCCTTGACATCCCGCTGCTTGCACACTTCGAGGGGACAGTCCACGTAGACTTCTACAAAGCATTCGATCAAGCTGCGGAGCTCGTCGCGCACCGCACGATACGGCGAGATCGCCGCAGCCATTGCTATGACCCCGTTGCGCGTTAGCAGATGACATACGAAGCCGATGCGCCGAATGTTCTCGTCACGGTCCTCTCTGCTGAATCCCAGTCCCTTGGTGAGCTTCTGGCGCACGATGTCGCCGTCGAGCAACTCGACTCTGGCGCCAGACTGCTGCAATTGGTCAAAGACCAGTTGAGAAACGGTAGTCTTGCCGGAACATGGCAAGCCCGTGAACCAGAGCGTCACCCCGCGGTTTTCATTATTATTCGTGTGGTTGGATTTCATATTACCGTACCGCCTTCGAGAGATAACCCCACTTACGAGAGGCTTACGCCTAAGGCCAAGAACGTCAAGCTGCCACTACCTACAGAGATCAGGCTGACGAGGAATCCGATGATCGCACCCAAGAGCACTGCTTGACGTCGAGTGTCTGCCGCGGTTTCCAGGTTGAAGACCGCACGATTCGGCCGCAGGAATCGAACCAGTAAGCTGATGGCCACAGAAATCAGGATTAGACCCAAGAGTCGTAACACCAGCGCATCAGAGACTGTGTCTCCCCGCGTATGCTGGATGCGGCCCAATATTGCCACTCCTGCAAGGGATCTGAAGCAAATCAATTTGAAGCTACTACCGAAGAGTGACGAGAGATTCAAAATGGGCTTCCCGCCCGAACACAGAGATGTGGTGGACAATCTAGTTTGGGAATCGCATAGAGGCAGTCGTCCGCCGAGTGGTACGCGGTCCGAAACGGGGGCCATATTGGACATGAACATCCCTTCCCCGCCCCCAGTGATGCAAGGAAACCCTTTGTAGGCTTCTCTTCGTTGCCCCGAACTTGCTTTGATACTGCTGTCGGCCTGCGATGCAATGCCATAACCCTTCGCTGAGATGATTGAGATGATGTGGTAGTCGATAAACTCGCGGTTTGACACCAGAAAGGAAAATTTGAGTCGCTTCGCTTGCGTGAAGAATTTTCCAACCGCCATAGAATTTTCTATACGGAGCATTTGAGCGAGATCAAAGCGCAAGGAAATCGCATTGGCACCGCGGAAAAGAAATTTCGAGACTCAAGTAGGGTAAAACTCCGCCCCGGTGATGGCAATTGGTAGATAGGACAATCTTGGACCAGGGGGACCCCCTGTCCTGAGGAACATCCTCGTCGAGCTCACGTGTCCTCATTGGAGTGGATTTCGGCGGAAATCTGACCCAATGCAGCCTCAAGATGGGACGTTCCTGCATATTCGCATAAGGTTTCAGTGATACTTCCGCTCCACCCCCGACCATCTCGCCGACCTCCGGGAACGGACACCCTGGTGTCCAGGGGACCGGGTGCGGTACAGAGTTCTAGTGGACTTCTACCACCGCCAGGCCCGCCGGGCGGGCGTCGGTGATGGCCGCATCCTGAAGCCCCTTGGGTTGCCTCGATGGGGCCCCGCCACCCCTCCCCAAAACACTCCGCTGCTCCCAAGGGTCTTCCTCCACCTGCTTTTTTCAACAACCTCATTCCTTTTCGACCCGAGAGAGTTTGCGGTTGGTGTTTCCGTTTG
>QHZM01000126.1 GCA_003224665.1 Acidobacteriota bacterium | reverse complement strand
AGAAGTGCCTGCCGAACCCGAATCCGACAAAGGTGACCCACCCGGGCGACCAGACCGGGACAAACGACGCAGTCACAAAGCCCGGCCACCAGCACCAGCTATCACCCGAGTAGAACCATCGGCCGTAGTGATAGGGGGCCCAACCCCAAGGTTCGTAGGAGGCCCACGTCCATCCCCAGTAGGGCTCCCATACCCACCGCCCGTCGCGATAGGGGACCCAGTCCGGCCCTTCCTCAGGAGACCACACCCAACCATATTCGGGGGCATGGACCCAGCGGCCGTAGCGGTCAAGGTCGTGCGCGCCGGTGTAGTTTCGGTTTGTGTATCCCCAGCTCCGGGCGTCCGCAATGTCGTGGTCGCGCTCGCGGTTCCAATTGTCCCACTCATCACGCCCGGGCGCCTTCACGATCTGGTACTCGGGGTTGTCCGTACCCCGAATCTGAATGAGATCTCCCTTTTCAATAGTCGTGTTGCCCTGCGGCGTCGAGACTTCAGCTTGACCATTGCGGACGGTCACTTCCGTTTCCGCCGACGTGTTGACTTGGATTCGATAATGCCCTTCACCCAGCGGGTGAACGGCTACGTTCGGGGTGTCAATTTCCACCTCGGCTTCCGTTCCCTTGAAGACGGTGAAACTGACAGTGCCTTGCGCCACCTGGATTTGAATGTGAGTGCGGGAAAGATCCGCAAGCTTCGCCTCGGTGCGCTGGTCAATCCGCAGGACGTTCGAGCTGTCGAGTTCAATTTCAGCCCTGGAGCGCGCGCCGGTTGATACCTTGTCGCCCCGAACCAGCGGGGCATTGACTCCCGTCGCCACCCAGTCGCCGGAATCGCCTCGCATGGTCGAAACGTCGCCATTTATGAGGCTGACGCGCGCTACCCCCGTCTCAGGCTCCTCGGAATAGACCGCGCGCGGCAGGATGAGAGCCAGCGTCAAAACGGTAAGGGCCAGAATCAAAACTCGGATTTTCATAGCCCACCTCACGTCGTCCTCGATTAAACCTGGGCACCTATTCGCCCACCCCTACGGAGGGCATGTGGCGTACCAGAAAGCTAAAATTGGCACGGATATAATCCATTTGTTTTCATATAGTTAACAACGTGCTGATTTTGCCATCGGCGCGGGCTCGCCCCCTCTGGCTGAATTCGAGCAAGGAGGTGGCTGGTTTCAACCACTTTGGGACGGATCTCAAACGCAATTTTGAATCGCTCCGGCGGGTGGTGGATGCCAATTTTCGGGGGGATTTATCTGCTCGCTATGGTGATGAGCTGGCGGAGGCGGGCGCAGTTCTCGCAACCTTTCAGGCCGTTCGGGGGGCCGTTCAGGTCAAGAATTTCCCTGGCGTTCCGCATCATCCGGGGGATCGCCTCGGGCTTCAACGCAACCGGCAACACGCTAATGCTGAACCGCAGGTTGAAACCGTCTTTGGTCATGTTCGCGTCATCGCAACAGGAGGAAGAGTCGGTCACCGGCTCGGTATAGACCAGGGCGAGGCCCGTAACAGGCCGGAGCCCGCAGGTATTCCCGATGTAGGCGTACGCATTGAGCTGGACTTCGTACATCGGAAAGAGTTCGTCCTGTGTTTCCGTATATTTTGCTGTCTTGTAGTCAACGATGACGTGGGAGTTGTCGCCGCGGACCAGAATCCCGTCCGGGGCGCCGGTGAGCCGGACGGAGGAGTCTTGATCAAAAACATTGAATTTTGAGAAGTGCGGAGGGGGACGATAGGCCTTGATGTCGCCGAGGCTCGAGAGCCAGCTAGGCGGGCTCCCATGGCGGTCGAACCATCCCTCGACGAGTCGCTTCCCGTAGGAGTCGATCGAGCTGAAAATCCCTGGAAAAATTTGATAAGGGAGTTTGTCCTGGACGTGCATTCGGATCCAGAAGCAGCGAGGGCAGAAATCTCTCAGCGCCATTGAACCGAGCGTCTTCGCCGGTATCCTGATGGGAACGCTCATGGTTTCTGTCCTGCCGGTTGAGCGCCGGCTTTGGCTGCAAGCGTGAGGCGCCGGGGCGGACGCTATTCTCCCCTACCCTCCCGGCTCATCGGGCACGCCCATCTTGGACAATCGGTAGCGGAGGGCGTTCCGCGAGAGGCCGAGCAGGCGCGCTGCCTGGCTCTTGTTCCCGTTGGCGCGGCGCAAGGCTTCGCGGATGATCTCTTCTTCAAACTGTTCGAGGGTCACGCCCTCGGGCGGGAAAGGCACAGCGGAAGGCGAGGCTTTCGCAGGCGATACGTCCAAGCGGATGTCTCCGACTTCGAGCACCGGCCCGGTTGATAGCGCCACCGCGCGTTCGAGGATGTTTTCAAGCTCGCGGGCGTTCCCCGGCCAGTGGAACTTCATCAGGAGCTTCGTGGCCTCGGGCGTGATGCTGGTGACGCTCTTGCCTGACTCGCGGCCAAAACGCGCGATGAAGTGATCGATGAGGTAGGGGATGTCCTCCGGGTGCTCCCTTAGCGGCGGGATGTTGATGGGCACAACGTTCAGGCGGTAGTAAAGGTCCTCGCGAAACGTCCCTTGCTCGAGCGCCGCGCGGAGGTCGCGGTTCGTGGCCGCCACCAGCCGCACGTCCACCTTCAAGGTCTTCGTTCCTCCCAGCCGCTCGAACTCGCGTTCCTGGAGGACACGGAGAAGTTTCGCCTGGATGGAGCCGGGCACGTCGCCAATCTCGTCGAGGAACAACGTGCCCTTGTCGGCCAGTTCGAACTTCCCGGGCTTTGGCGTGACGGCTCCCGTAAAAGCGCCCTTCTCGTAGCCGAACAGTTCGCTTTCGAGCAGGTTTTCCGGGATGGCGGCGCAATTGATTTTGACGAAGGGCCCCGAAGCGCGGCGCGAGTGCTGGTGGATGGCGCGGGCGATCAGGTCCTTTCCAACTCCGCTCTCACCGGCCAGGAGCACGGTGGAGTTCGTCGCCGCCACGCGTTCGACCATGGCCAGGACTTCCTGCATTTTGGCGCTGCGGGCCACGATGTTCCGGAAGTCGTAGCGCTGGCCCAGGGCTTCTCGCAGCGACCGGTTCTCTTCGCGCAGGTGGCGCGAGTCGAGTTCCTTGCGGATGCTGAGTTTGATCTCTTCGATCGAAAACGGCTTCAGGACGTAGTCGCTTGCGCCGGCCTTCATCGCTTCGACGGCCGTCTCCACCGTCCCGTAGGCGGTCATCACGATCACGGGGATGTTCGCGCCCGACCGCTTGACCGCCTGCAAGAATTCAAGGCCGTCCATGCCGGGCAGCTTCAAGTCGGTCAAGACCAGGTCAATCTTCTCCTGGCGAAGGATTTTCAGGCCCGAATCGGCGTCCTGCGCCGTGTGCGTCGAGTAGCCCTCCTCGCTCAAATTGAGGTCCAGCAGGCGGAGCATTTTGGGTTCGTCTTCAACGATGAGGATCGAGGACATCTTTTCAAGAAATCCGCAGCCGGCTCACTCGGCAGACCTGGGCAAGCCGCCGCTCAAACTGCGTCTTGTTTCCGAGACTCATTAAAGCAAAGTCAACCGTGGGATGTTAAACCCGGAGCGGGATAACCAAGCGTCGCGATTGAGTCACTCTTCCGCCG
>QHZM01000125.1 GCA_003224665.1 Acidobacteriota bacterium | reverse complement strand
ACCACGCGGAGCATCACGTCGCGTTCGGTAAAAATCCCGCGCGGTTGCCCATTCTCCAGGACTGCCACTGCGCCGACTCCGTGCCGCTCCATCACGTGGACGGCCTCGAGGACGCTCGCGCCCGGGTCCACCGTGGCGGGTGGAACGTGCGAAATCTTCAGGAGACTCATTGCTCGCCTCCTTGGATCAGAGGTGCTGGTTCGTGCCGCCGGATACCAAATTCACTCCGATAACGCAAGCCTAAGTCGAGGCAAGCCGGATGTCAAGCAGCAGCTCCCGCTCGCGTCCCGGCGATGGACCGAGGCGCGAACGCTGCCGGTGGGGAATCCGAGCGCGCGGCGAAATCTCAGGGCGAAGACGGGGCGCCTCAATTCCACGGGTCGTCCCGCTTAAACTTTTTCCGGCACTACGAAAGGCTCGCGATACCCCCGGTCGCCATCGCACAGCATGCGGTTCGCTTCCTCATCGCCCACCACCTGCTCGGTCGCAGAATCGAAATTGAGGGTACGACCGAGGCGGTAAGACACATTGGCCAGGTGGACCAGGGTTGAAGACATGTGTCCTTCTTCGATGGGCGCGTTCAGTTCGGACTTGTTCCGGCTGCGGACGCAGGCGATGAAATTTGCCCAATTGTTGCCGCCGCGCGAGGCGGTGGGCCCGGGCTCCTGGTCATCGCCGAGCCAGGTCTTATAAGAGTCGTAGCCGTTCATGGCCATGTAGCCCTTGTCGCCGTAGAAAATGTTTCCGATCGTATTCAGTCTTCCCGCATCGGGCCCCAGCCTGGGACGTTTCGCGCCGGCCTGCCTGGGCTTCGGGAGATTGACGTTGCCCGTAGCGGGCGGCACGCTGCCTCCGCCGAAGATGGGGGAGCCGATGTCGGCCTCGCGGTTCGTGATCCAGTGGCGGACTTCGAACTCGAGAATCTTGCGTTTCCCGTCAGGCAGATTGAACTCGAAGGCGACATTGAGAGTGTTAGGAGTCTGCTGGTCGTCGTCAAACATGAAGTGGCCGCCGATGGCCGAGGCCTTGTTCGGGAACTTAACGCCCAGGCCCCACCGCGCCGCGTCCATTTCGTGGATGCCCTGATTGCCGATGTCGCCGTTCCCGGTGTCCCAGATCCAGTGCCAGTTGTAATGGAAACGATTGTGGGTGAATGGCTTCATGGGAGCCGGGCCGGTCCACAGGTCGTAATGGACGCCGGCTGGCACGCCTTCAACGGACGCCCGGCCGATTGTGTCTCGCCATTTGTAGCAAAGGCCGCGAGCGAGATAGACCTCGCCGATCAGTCCCTCGCGAATCTTCTGAATGCCTTCCCTCACCGCGGCGCCTGAACGGCTGTTCGTGCCGTGCTGGACGATGCGATTGTACGTCTCCGCGGCGCGGGCGAGTTGTCGCCCCTCCCACCAGTTGTGCGAGCAGGGTTTCTCGATGTAGGCGTCCTTGCCCGCCTGGCAGGCCCAAATTCCCATCAGAGAGTGCCAATGGTTCGGCGTGGCGACGGAGACCGCGTCAATGGACTTGTCTTCCAAGAGCTTGCGGTAATCCACAAAAGTTTTCGGCCCGGGCAAGCGCATTTTTTCCATCTCAGCCAGGCGCCGGCTCATGACGTTTTCGTCCACGTCGCAAACCGCAGCCACCTGGGCGGTGGGGATTTTCGCGTACTCCTGGACATGGGAGAAACCCTGCCCGTGCAGGCCGACGACGGCGACCTGGACGCGGTCGTTCGCGCCGAAAACTCGCTCAGGATGGGTGATGAAGGTGATGCCGCTGAGCCCAGCCAACCCTGCGGTTGTCTTCGCCCCGCTCTTCAAGAACTCGCGGCGATCGATTCGGGATTTTTGATACCTGTCCATAACGACTCCTTGGACCTTACGAGATTTAGGAAAATTATTTGGTGACGAACATTTCCCCGCCCTGCGGGGAGTACTTTGCAAGCGCGGCAATGAGCGGTTGCGCCGCGGCCGGGGCGCCCACGCTGCCGGCGATGAGAATGTCCTTGGGTTCGACCTTGCGGCCGTACAAGCGCGCGTTGCCGTCGTAGTCCTGTTTCACGACCTGACCTTCGAGCGAGATGCCGGCAAAGAGCCCGCGCGAGCGGGAGTAGGTCAGAATTTCCGCGTGCATCTGGATGTCGGTTGCGCCTTCAGCGGTGCGCCCGACCGGCCCTCCGGCCACCGAGGCGTCGGCCCCCAGTTTGCTGCGGCTTTGCAGCAATTTCTGCGCTCCCTTCGCGTTCATCACGATCAGGACGAAATCGGTGGCCTGGCCGCCGAGCTGAAACCCGATGTTCGCTCCCCCGACGGTGAACATGGAAGGCGCGCCCCAGGGCCCGTTACCTCCGCGGCGGCAAATCAGCACTCCGCGCCCAAATGAACCGCCCAGGCCGATGGCGAACTTCAACTGAGATGGAATGACCCCGACGCAGACAGCCCTGTTGAGCAAGTCCTTGGGGATTCCTTTTTCCGGAGTCCCCATGACCTCATTGACGACTTCCGCTGCTCTGGTCAGCCGGTCGGCTTCCCGGCTTTGCGCTGCGGACACTACGGAGGCGCACGAAGTGATAAAAACAAATCCGGCAAGAAGCTGTTTCATCGAAAGTCCCTTCCCCGGGACCGGCATGAGAAGTCGAGTGGGTCCGCGGTCCCGGACGCCAAATTCCCGTCCCCCCTAATTCTGCCACATCACGCTCCTGCTTGTGTAAGAAGATTTTTCTCTCTGCGCGACTTCCGGGCGAGCGCGGCTCCAAACCCCGTCCTGGTTGGCAATTCCCCGGGGCTTCGATAGCCTTGGTCACTCCCATGCGAGGAATGGTGCTTGAGCAGCCGCGACCGGCTGAAGACTTCCCGCTCGGACTGAGGGACCTGGCTTTGCCGCAGCCGGGAGAGCGGGAAATCCGCGTCCGTGTGCGAGCGTGCGGGGTTTGTCACACCGACCTCCACACAGTGGAAGGCGATTTGCCGCTTCCGCGGTTGCCGCTGGTGCCCGGCCATCAGGTGGTCGGTGTCGTAGATGCCGTCGGCGGGCAGGTCCGCCGCTTTCGCGAAGGAGACCGCGTCGGAGTCCCCTGGCTGTACTCGACCTGCGGTCAATGCGCTTACTGCCGCAGGGGCCTTGAGAACCTGTGCGAGTCCGCTCGCTTCACCGGGTACCACGTCAACGGGGGCTACGCAGAAGCAGTCGTGGTCTCGGAGGACTTTGCTTATATTCTGCCGAAGGCGTTTCAGGATACTGAAGCCGCGCCTTTGCTTTGCGCGGGCATTATCGGTTATAGGTCGCTTCGCCTTTCGAGCGTCCAGTCGGGTGACCGCCTGGGCCTGTACGGCTTTGGCGCTTCCGCGCATATTGTCATCCAGCTCGCCCGCCACCAAGGATGTGAAGTCTATGTGTTCACGCGCGCCGAGTCGCACCGCCGGATGGCACGCGAGCTCGGCGCGGCTTGGGTGGGCGGTCCTGACGACCAACCTCCGCAGCAGCTCGACGGCGCCATTGTCTTTGCCCCGGCCGGCTCCGTGGCTCTTCAGGCGCTTCGCGTCATCCGCAAGGGAGGCACGGTCGCGCTGGCCGGCATCACGATGACGCCGATACCCGAGCTTGACTACGGCTCGCTCCTCTACCACGAGCGTGTTCTGCGGAGCGTGGCCAATAGCACGAGAGAAGACGCTCGCGATTTGCTCCGCCTGGCCGGTGAGATCCCTATTCGAGTCAAAATCAAAACGTTCGGGCTCGAGAAGGCAAACCAGGCGCTCCAGGCGCTCAAACAAAGCAAAATTGACGGCGCGGGCGTGCTGGTGATTTGATCAGCGTGCGGGGGAGTCCCGGTTCGCTCCTGGGAAAAGGCGCAATACGCTCGAC
>QHZM01000124.1 GCA_003224665.1 Acidobacteriota bacterium | reverse complement strand
AGGCACCTCGGAAATGCCGAAAAACAATCGAGCGAGCCGGGTGATTGTATTGACCGTAGGGATAACAAAAGAACTCCACCGGTTCGCCGAGTTGCGCCCCCAGATCCTTTTTGCTGGTCAAGACCTCCCGCTCAACGGCTTCGGGGGGGAGTCGGGTGAGATCAGCATGGGTGTCTCCGTGGGCGCCGAACTTGACGCCCTGGCGCGCAAGCTGCCTGACCTCTTCCCACCCGAGCAACGGGCGCTCCGGAACCCCGGCAGGTTGTCGGGGCCAGCGGTTGGCGCGGCCGCAATACCCAGTCACCAGGAAGACCGTGGAGGGGAACCCGCACCGCCTCAGAACCGGGAAGGCCGCCTCGTGGAAATCGCGAAACCCGTCGTCGAAGGTCAGGACGATTGACCGGGGTGGAAAAACCTGGTCCCCGCGGACCGCACTGGCCAACTCGGCCAGTGGGATCACGTGATGACCGCCGGCCTTCAGCCATTCCATCTGCCAGGCAAACAAGCCCGGACTGGTACATAACGGCGAGCGACCTTCGGAAATCGAGTGATAAGTCAAAATGACGGGCGAAGACCGGGACCCCGTCATGATCGCCCGCTCGGCGCCGACGGCGTCTTTAGAACATCGGGCACGGGAGTCGGGACGCGGACGCCCTCTCGCGCCGAACGATAGATGGCTTGGACAAGTTCCGTGACGCGGTAACCGTCCTTGGCACCGAAGGCCGGAGGGCGGTTCGCCTCGATGGCCTCGAGCCACTCGTCAAATTCACAAAGAAACGTCCCAATGGTTGTGTGGCGATAGGTTAATACTTTTTCGAGGAGAATATCGCGCCAAAAGAGAATTCTCTTCTGGCTCAGGCGCCCGTTCCTCGGGTTTATTTTTCCGATCCGGACTTCCATCGGCGGATAGCGGCAATGGATGTAGCCCTCGTCCCCGGTTATCTCAATCTCAAAGTAGCCGTCCCATTTGTTCCAGCTGGAACTGATGGAGGCGATAGCCCGGCTGGCTCGCAGCAGCGCGAAGCAGTTGTCGTCCAATCCCGCCGAAACGCGAGCGCTGCTGCTCATGCCCATCACCTCGTCCACTTCCCCCAGGATCCAGCGGGTGATATCCAGCATGTGCACGCCGTTGTCGATGAGTGTGCCTCCTCCCGCAATTCTGGGGTCGGCGAACCAGCGCTTGAAGAACTCCGGCCCGCCCGGATGTCCGATGGATGCTCGGAGAAGAATGGGCCGGCCCACCGCTCCTTCTCGAACCAGCTCAGCGGACTTCGAGACGCAAGGATAGTACCGGTGATTGAAGCCGGTCTTAAGTTGAACGCCGTTCCGCACCGCCGCATCCAACATGGCGGTTGCTTCTTCCAGATTACGAGCCAGCGGTTTTTCACAGAGCACGTGCTTCCCGGCATTCATGGCCGCTATGGCGAGCGGTGCGTGAAGGTTGTTCGAGGTGGAGATGATCACCAGATCGACGTCCGGCGCGCGGACCGCAACCTCGGCGTCGCCGTGCACCGCGCCGCCAAACCTCTTTGAAAGTGCCTCCGCCCTTTCGCGGTCGATATCGCAAACCGCGCGAAGGCGCAAGCGGGGGGACTTTTCCACGGCCGCGGCCCGCATGCTTCCGATCTCGCCACAGCCCACGAGAGCGACGGCAAAGGCCTTGGTCATTCGTCTGTTCTCCGAGCTACGCATGGGTCCGCTGAGAAATTGGCTGCGAGGGATGTCATCTATCAACTCGCCTCTAAAATGCAAAGTCCTTTCAACCCTGTCCTTTCTTCAGACCCCTGCCCCGTTCCGGGCGGCAGTTCACAAGTATCCGTTTGGCGCCGGCGGAGTTTTCCGCGCGTGATCGATTGAAACGGCAATTCGGCACTCGCATTTATTGCTCCGATTTCTCGGAGCTAAGAATCCGCAGGACTCGCCTCCCGGTCAAGAATTTCCATGGTCTCTCGTGCCACGGTCTCCCAGGTAAACCGTTTGGCGCGTTGGCGTCCTTTCTCCGCGTAGGCTCGGCGCAGCTCCGGGTTCGTCAAGAGGGACTTCAACCCTTTGACCAAGTTCTCCACGGACGGCGTTGGAAGCGAAAGCGCGGCATTTCCGGCGCCCTCCTCCAACGTGGGATGGTCCACTGTGAGAACCGCGGTACCGCTGGCCATGGCTTCAAACATAGTTTGGGAGATTCCTTCGTAAACCGTGGGCAAGGCAAAGAGATCGGCGCCCGCGTAGAGTCTGGCCAGCGGTTCAAGTTCGACGTAGGGGCGATAGGTTACTGCGTCATTGATACCGTGAGCGCAAGCCAGCTCGGCCACGGGCAAACGCGTCGTATTCGGCCCGACGATCAAAAGGTGATGAGGCAAATCGAGTTCCCGTCGGACAAGGGCAAAGGCCTCGATCAGGTTGGGAACGTTCCGACGCTTGGCCAGTTTCCCCACAAAGATCACGTACGGCGCCTTGCGGCCGATCGTCCGGACGACTTCGGCCTCAATCGACGCGGGATCGTGGCGCTGAAAGAAGAAATCGTGAGCGGCCGGATAGATGGTGTCAATCTTCGCCTCGGGGATGTGGAAGAACCTCACGAGATCCGCTCTGGTGGCCAGCGAGTTGGCGATAACCCGCCGGGCCTGCCGGGCGCTGTAGCGCTGAAGGGGCGTGGAGCGCAGCCGGGCCAGAAGCGGAAATTCCCCGGAGAGGGCCTCATAGATGCCGTGGTTGGCGAGCACCACTGACCCCCGATGGAACAACGGGGATGTATACGATGGACAGAAGAGCATTGCTGTTCCCCGTGCCCTCTCGGGGAGGCAAACTTGTTCCCACAGGATCGTCGGCAGCCAGCCGCCGAATGTCCGCAGGTTGACCGGCGTGGCGTCGCCTAAGTTCTCCAGATGAAGTTCTCCCGGGCTCATCAGGGTGAGGCGATCGAAGGGAATCTTCATTCGGCTCCACTGCTGAATAAGGAACTCAATATGCCGCCCCTGGCCGGTGCGCTGGTCCGACATCCGTAGCGCATTGACCACCAAGGTCCTCACGGCCGACCTTCCCCGACATTCGCCGTTTTTACAAAGCTCGCCATCATGAATTGGGCGTGGCGCGGCTCGCCGAACCACTGCTCGGCGGTAAGGTGAAAGGCCCCCCATGCGACCTCGTAGGCCGCATTCAAAACGCCGCTCGCATCCGTCCAGCGGCTCAGCCGGCGCGACCATCGGACCTCAGGCAGCCCCGCCAATTCCGGGACATCAAAAAACCTGCGGTAGTTCAGCACGCTCGGCAGGATGGCATCGACCAGCATCCGAGTTTTCAGCTCGAAGCCCCTGTGCACAAAACGTTCGATGACCTAGTCGGCGGGCTCCAGGCCGATATGGTCGTGTTGCTCGATGAACTGCTTCCGGTATGCCTCCGGCCGCTGTTTTGCCGCCCGCACGGCGGGATGGTCACTATCGGTCTCAATGATGTGAGCCGTCAAACCTCCCGGCTTGAGCACCCGGGCGATTTCCGAGACCAGCTCATCCTTTTGCTCGCCCCCGATGTGTCCGATCGTGTGCGAAGAAGCTACAACGTCGAACTGGGTGGAGCGAAAGGGCAAGCGCGGAAGGTGCGCGAGAGCCACGCTGTCGTACCGCTCGGCGCAGTCGCGCAGGAAGACCAGCGAACCGTCGACACCCGCCGTCGCGCGCGCTTTCTTCAAAAAAATCTCCCGACCGCGCCCACACCCGAATTCCAGCAGCCGATCGCATTTCGGAATGGTGCGTCGCCAGAACTTCCACTCCCGCCACGACCAGAAGGGGAGAATGCGGAGCAGCGCGTGCTTCAAACCGGCCGGACAGGAGGCAAAAGGACAGTGCCTTGCCGCGTAGTCATCGTAGAACAAATCCGGCGGGGCAAAGCAGGGCACGCCCTCCACGACCGGATAGCCTCGAGCGCAGACCGAGCAGACCAACTCTAACTCGCCCTTCAGCGTCCCGTGGCATTCCGGGCAGGACAATAGTTCCGCCCGGAAGTGAAGTTTTCCCTTCGTTGCAGTTTCCATCAGTTGACCGATCTGGAACCCTGAAAGTGCTCGATCGCCTCTTGGTATAAGCTGGCCATGCGC
>QHZM01000123.1 GCA_003224665.1 Acidobacteriota bacterium | reverse complement strand
TCGCAAAACTTGACTGCCTCTATCCAGTTGACGGCGACGACGGGCTGCTCGGGGTGATTGAAGTCCGGAGCGTTCCAGTGCGGCGGAGCGGGGTGTCCAGTAGCCTTCAGGAACAGAGCATAATCACGGTTCCGGACCTGATAGACCGCCATTTCAAAGGCGTCAACCGAGACCAAGTGGACAGGCTTTTCCTCATCCTGCCCTTCCTCGCTCCCCATCAGGAACGCACCCGCGGGGATAAGGGCGCAGGGGAGGCCGAAAGCTTTTTCGAAAACGTCACCGCCCGGTCTATTCATGGTCAGATGCATGGTCAAACTCTCACGCCCCTCCTTTGAGAGAACACGGGAAGGGCATTCTATACCGTTCCCCCTCTCAAAGGCACCCATCTACTCTCCCAGTAACCGCGGCAAGGACATCTGCCGCGGAGCCTGAGGCGACTCGTCTCCCCGGCCAAGCGGCCTGGCAAACTCGCAGGGTCGCCAGGCCCGGCGTTGCTCGACTGTTGAGCCGGGTGTTAATCTTTCCGGGCTTAACGGAAGATCCGGTCTAGGCGCGGCGGCGATGTCCAAGAAGCATAAGGATACAATCCAGGTCCAATTCGCCAAAACGGTGGAGGCGTTCTCAAAGTATGCCGTGCGAGACACGCCGGAGATTCTGGCCGAGAAGGTGGAATTCGCCCGGCCCCTGCCGACTGATTTCGCATTGGATGTGGCCTGCGGCCCCGGGGAGCTGCCGTTGGCCCTGGCGTCGCGAGTCCGCTTCGCGCGGGGAATCGATCTGACTTTTGAAATGCTTCTCCAGGCGCGGCAATTTCAACTCCAGCGGAATATCCAGAACGCGCAGTTCGAACGGGGTGATGCCGAACAACTCCCATACTGCGGCGCCTCGTTCGACTTCGTCTCCTGCCAATGCTCTTTCCACCACATGCTCAAGCCTGAGCTGGTCCTGCGAGAAATGGACCGGGTGACGAAGCCGGGGGGCCGGCTCGTCATCATTGACTCGCTGGCCCCGGAAGGGGACGCGAAGTTCGAACTGCACAACCGGATCGAAAAAATCCGCGACCCTTCCCACGCCGAAACGCTCCGCCTGACTACGTTCCTCGCGCTGTTCGAGAAATTCAGCCTCGAGATCGCGAGGCAGGCGCTGAAGCGTCGTCCACGCTCGTTCAACCAGTGGATGCTGCGAGCGGGGCTCGAGCCTTCGCACAAGCACTACCGCGAAGCCCGAAAACTCCTCGAGGACTCCTTCCCCGGCGACCGCGCCGGCTTCTCCCCACAGCTTGAAAACGACGACATCCGCATCGTACACAACGAGGGGATGTTCCTCCTGGTCAAGAAGTCCGAATAGGCAAATTAGGCGCACTGGCCGTCACGCGGTCAGGCGTCGCCCCAGCACCCGGCGCGGCCCGAGCGGAGAGCGGCGAGCTTACCTTGTGTGCCAATTTGTCACAGACTGCCCGCACGGAACGGCCACTCGACTCGCGCTCTTGCCCGCAGCAGATAGACCACGGTGCCGGCCAGAAAAATCACGGAGGCAAAGACCAGGGCCTTTGCCGCCGAAGTCCCCAGGACGTAGAGCCACCCCAGGATGGAAACAATTCCGGGCAAAGGATAGAGCCACATTCGAAATGGCCGCGCGAGGTGAGGCGCGCGAGACCGCAAGCGGAAAAATCCAACCGCTTGAGGGAGGTACTGGAGCAGCACGCGGGTCGCCACCAAGCTGCCGATCACGTCCGGCAGTCGAAGCAGGCTGAAGACTGACGCGATAACGCCCAGGGTCACCAGAGAGACGTGCGGAAAATCACCCTTCGGGTGCAGTCGGGCGAAGACCCGGAAAAAATTTCCGTCGACCGCGGCGGCGTAAGGAATCCGGGAATAACCGAGCATCAAGGAAAAAACCGAAGCAAAACCGATCCAGACCATCAGGAGAGTCATCACTTCGCCCGCCCCGCGCCCCTGGAGCTTCTCGATATAGGTCGAGGCGATGAAGCTGCTCTGCTGCGCCTCCCGCCACGGGACCACGCTCAAAATGGATGAGTTCATCAGGATGTAAAGCGCCGCCACGACAGTAATAGAAAACAGGATTGCGCGAGGAATCACCCGGGAGGGGTTGCGAATTTCCTCGCCGAGATAACAAACGTTGTAGTAGCCGAAGTAATCGTAGAGCGCATAAAGCGTCGCGTGCCCAAGCCCGGCCCAGAACACCCAGTTGAGGCGAAATGCTCCGGGAGCGAACTGGAAAATGCGCTCGGCGCTCAGGCGCGGTAAACCCACTCCGATGATCCAACCGCACCCGACCAGCACCCCGACGAGCAACACCACGGATAAATTTCCCACCACGCGTATCCGCCGGTAGAGCAGCAGCACGAGCAGCAGGGGAATGACGGAGGCGAGGATGTTCACTCCCGGGACTTGCCACGCAAAAACGCGCAGGGTCCGATCCGAGAGCCCCGGCAAGAGGTATTGAAGATAGTTGGCGAAGCCAATGCTGCCGCTCGCGACCGACAACGGCGCCGAGAATATGATCTGCCAGACAAGGAGGAATGACAGCCAGCGGCCCGCTCCCGCCGGGCCAAAGGCTTCGCGGAGGTAATTGTAACTGCCTCCGGCCTTGGGCATGGCCGCGCCCAACTCGGCCCAGACGAGACCGTCGCAAAATGCCAGGATCGCACCCACGAGCCAACCCAGCATGGCTTGAGGCCCACCCATCGTGTTGAGCAGCAGGGGTATGGTGATGAACGGGCCGATGCCCACCATATCGGTGATCGCCAGGGCTGTGGCCTGCACCAGCCCTAGCTCCCGCCGCAAACCCGGCTGCTCTTTCGGTTCCGCCAATCGCCACCCTCTAGCTTTTCAGCATTCAATCTTTGGGGTTCTCGCCAGGACAGAAATTCCTCTCGCGACTTGCAACATTGGCCGTCTCAAGCCCGCTCGGGCTTATTCCATACCTCCTGAGGGATGTCAAGTTATGACGAGTGCCAGGGGGGCGTCGAAAAGTCCGGGTTATTTCCCGCGGAGTTGCTGTAGAAGACGGCCTTTCCGCTTCATGTCGAAACGGGCCGGACGCGCCAGAAGGATGAGGAAGTATACGGTCTGCGCAGCTTCGCGCAGCCGGTCGAGGCAGGTGGGACAGTTTCGTTCGAGGTGTTCGCGGATTTGTAAAGACTCTTCGTCCTGGAGGGCGCCGAGGATATACAATTCGTACAGCTCGTCTAAATGTTGGCAGCCCATGTGCCCATCACCGCGTGGAGGCGGTGCCTGAGGAACCCCAGCCCGGCGCGCAGCCCGGTCTTCACCCTGGCCAACGGTTCGCCAAGCTTCTCTGCTATTTCCGACTCGGTGTAGCCTTCGAACACCAAGAGCTCCAGTGTCCCACGCTGCGGCCCGGGCAACTGGCTGATGACTTTCTTGAGCAACTCGTGCCGGTCTTCGAGCAGGGCGATATCACCCGGCGAGGGCAGCCAGGAGGAAGACTTCTCGAGCGCGATGACCTTCCCGCGGTGAAGCCTCGGGAGCCCTCGCTCGGACCGCAGGCGATCAACGGCAAGGCCGCGGGCCGTGACCGCCAGCCACGCCGCGACACTGGCGGGTTCCTGGCGCAATCGCCGGGCTTCGTTCCAGAAGTGCAAAAAGAGAGTCTCCAAGACGTCCTCGGCCGCACGACGGTCGGAAAGAATCCGCACCAACACCCCGAACAGTCGCGGGGCGAACCGGTCGAAGAGCGTGCCCAGCGCATTGGAGTCTCGTTTCGTGACGCGGGCGAGCAACTCCTCAGCAGTTGGACCGTTAGCCTCTTTCATGGTCAGAGAAGGGGCGGCCTGACATTATTCCTGCGATGGCTAAGCCCCGGGAAGTGGTGCCAATCCATGGGTTGCAACTTCAAGCCCACATTCAACTCGACAGTCGGCCGGTCCGGGGGGCTGCGGGCTTCCTTGCGGCTCGCGCCTCCCCCGCGGGGAGCAACGATCAGCTACCCCGCAAGTCTTTCAAATCGCCAAATCTCCTGGGTCGTCCTCCGAATGTTTTATTGATGGAAACT
>QHZM01000122.1 GCA_003224665.1 Acidobacteriota bacterium | reverse complement strand
GCCTGCTCAACCGTTCGATTGAGGACGACGTCCTTTCGCGGGCCGCAGCTTTAGACGTAGGCATCATTGTGCGCGACGCCCTGGCGCGCGGGAGGCTCACGGACAAGATCCGAAAAATGCCTACCCAGGACGACCCGAGGGCCGACCGGGCGAAAGCCTTCATCGAGCGATTAGAGGCGCGGGGGACTAAGACTCCTCTCAGTCAACTCGCCATTCAGTTTGTCCTGCGAAGGCCGCAAGTGGCCACGGTGCTCATCGGGACACGAAACTTGCTCCACCTCGAAGGCGCCGTCACCGCTGCGGGCCAGACCATAGACTCAAGTTTGCTTTCGGAGCTTGAGGCGATGACCCGCTAAGGTCTGGGCCGACTCCGTCAGGCCCGAAGGAATGACATGGGAAAAACGACTATACTTCTTGCCCTCTTCTTACTTGTCGCCGCTCCCCGCGCGGGGATCGCGCAGGGCGGGAGTCCGAAAATTGTTGACGCCCACCTGCACCACAACGGCGACCCCACGTTCCTTGAGAAACTCGTGGCCAAACTCGATTCGGTGGACGGCGTGGCGTTTCTGCTCACTCCCCCTAAATTTCTGGAGCAGGTCAGGGCCTTCATCCCCCAGCACCCGCGGCGCCTGGTGGGCTTTGGAGATATCTCGCTCGACGACCCGCAGGCGCTCGAGCTCGTGGACCGCTTCCACGCGGCCGGCTTCCGC
The DNA here is from genome assembly GCA_003224665.1 of Acidobacteriota bacterium. Classification (GTDB taxonomy): domain Bacteria; phylum Acidobacteriota; class Terriglobia; order UBA7540; family UBA7540; genus QHZM01. The sequence goes on along the minus strand of QHZM01000122.1, from coordinate 3,289 downwards.
GGGCTGGGCGAAATCACCTCGCCGCTCAAGAACTACGACGACCGCGGCTACTGGCCCATCTACGAGCGGGCCGAACAATACGGGATGATCCTCCTTTTCCACACGGGCATCGTAAACCGCGAGAACCCGACGATGCCTGCGGATATCAGCGTGGACCGCATGCGCCCCACGACCCTCGACGCGATCGTGCGGAGGTTCCCCAAAATAACGGTGATCGGCGCTCACCTCGGAAACCCCGACTATGCGTGGGCGGCGGAAATCGCCCGCTGGAACCCCAACCTCTTCTTCGACCTTTCGGGCTCCTCGCTGATCAAAAAGCAAAACGACTACGCATTTTTCAAATCCATTTTCTGGTGGTCGGGTGTGGTGAGCCCCCACACGCCGAAGGGCGGCGCGGGAGCGTGGGAGAAGCTGGTGTTCGGCTCGGATGTCTTCGACGGCGAGCTTGAGGAGTTCGACCGGGAACTCGGGCGCTACCACAACATGCTCGACGCTTGCGGCGTCAGCCCGGAGGCGCAGGCCAACATTTTTTCGGGAACGCTCTGGCGAATCCTCAACCAGAAGCCTAGAACGGGGACGATGCGGGGTCGCAAGGCGTGAAGGAGGCGCTCGAACCCCTGCTCGCCGGCCGCAATGGTGTGGCTCCCTGGAGGCTTACTCAGTGACAGGCGCGGCGAAGAGACTCGACCATGGACTGGCTTTCCGAGAACCGCAGAGAAGCCGCGATGAAGTTAAACATCTTCCCGGAATTCAGAATGACGTGAAAAGTGCCGGTGTTTACTCCCAAGACTGTGTTGACGTCAATTTCCTTGATCTCATCAGGCTTGGCTGAAAAAATCTCTTTGTTTCCCTCCTCGTATTTCAGCTTCCCACCCTCGAACGCCAGCGTCCCTTTGGCTTTGCTCGGATCTTGAAGGACTGCAACTGCTTCGCCCAGGTTCAACACTTCAAACCGCAAGGGAGGGAGGGCGGTGCTCTTAGAGGCGGAAGACTTTTTCGGGGACGCTTGAGAGGTCGCGGGGTTTTTGTCCGCCACTTCGAAGGGTACTTCAACTTCGCTGTCGTCGGGGTTGACGACGAATAGGTTCGTTCTGCCAATGGGCGCGTCGTCCGCAACCATGAGCCGCGCTTTGAGCTCCGTGGTCTTGGGCGCGGCCGTCTCAAGGACTCGAATCCCGGGATTCGAGAAGGCGACTTTGACGCCCCGAGCGAAATTCTTCCCTTTGATTCTCAGCGTGACTTGGCTTCCCGGCACGACGCGCGGCGGCTCCACCGAAGACACTTCAGGTGTTCCGGTCTTAGAGGTCTGGGTTTCAGCCGGCGGCGGAGCGGGCGCGGAAGTCGGAGTCGTTTTCGCCAGGATAGTGAATGGGACTTCGGCTACTGTGCTCGCGGGGTTGCTGATGAACAGGCTTACGGCGCCGGCCTTCGCCTTGGGGTTGACGGCAAGCTGCGCTTCAAGCCGCGTCGCGCTGACGCGTCGTGTTGAGAGGACGCGGACCCATGGGCTTGAAAATGAGACATACGCCCCCTCGGAAAAATTCCGCCCGTCGATTCCTACTGTCAGCTCCTCGCCCGGCCCGGCCTGGTCCGGCTGCACCTGCCGTATTTCCGGCGTTTCCTCTGGGGAAACGTCAACCTGGCTTCGGAAGGCCGCGGCTAGGAGAAGTTCGTAGCACGCGGAGGAGGCAAGACCTGAGGGCCAGACGAGAATAAAGACCGCTGGCAGGACCGCGCGCGGGATGACCACTTTTTTCGCCTCAGCCTGTCGGGGGCGCCAGTCTTCGAAGTAACCAGAGGAGTAAGCAGCCCGTAGCTGCTCCAAACAACTCGCCGAACCCCAGGCCAAAGGTGAGGTGGGCGATGACGTGGTGCGAAAAGGTCATATGGCGCGAAAATTCAGGGGCATCGTAAACGGTCCCCATTCCGGAGAGAGCGGTAAATGTCATGGCCGCGATGATCAGAAGCTCCTTCCAGCCAGCCAGCAAGAATGCGGTCACTACGACAGATAAATAGCTCCCAAAGCGTCTGAAGTGAATCAACAGTGTCGCGATCAGGACGGAAACCGCGACCGCCGCGTTCACGCTGCAAGAGCGAACAAGACCTGAGGGAGCCCCGGCGGCGTCCAGCACGAGGCGAAGTACCCATACAGACGCAATCAAAGCGAACAACGGGGCCAGCAGCCGGATGTACTTGCTGAGGTCGTGCCCACCGATCTTCACGGTCCCTCCTTATCGTGCCGCAGGGGCTCTGACCAGCAGAAGCGTCATATCATCTTCCGGTTCCTCGCCAGCCCACTTCCGCACGGCAGCCAGCACTTGCTCCGCGATTTCAGTCAGCGGCTTGTCACGGTTTCGAGTGATAAAGTCTTCCAAGCGGGACTCCCCGAATTCTTCTTCCCTTTCTGTGCCTGCCTCGGTGACCCCGTCAGAGTACGCTACGATCATATCCCCAGGCTCGAGGATGACGTCGCTGACTCGGAACTCGTAATCCAGGAAGATCCCCAGCGGGGGTCCTCCCGCAGCCAAGCGCCGGCTGTCTCGGGACCCCAGCAAGATGGGAGCATTATGCCCCCCGTTGATGTAACTCAAGCGTCGTTCGCTGGCGTGCCATTCCGCATAAAACATCGTTGCGAACCTGGCGCCATCGGTGACCTGATGAAGGTGACGGTTAAGCTGGGAACACACCTGTACGGGCGAATGACCGGCAAGGGCGAGCGTGCGCAGCACGGCGTGAAGGTTCGACATCAGGATCGCCGCCGAAACTCCCTTTCCGCTGATATCGGCAATCGCAAAGACGACCAGGCCATTTCCTGTCGGCAGGACGTCGTAGTAGTCTCCGCTGATTCCCTTGGCCGGCACGTAGACACCCGCAAACTCAAGACCTGAATCGGCGGGAAAGTGCTTCGGGAAGAGCGCTCTTTGAATCTCCCGGGCAAAGCTAAGCTCAGCCTCTTTGCGGGCAAGTTCATGACGGCTGGCGCGCAACTCAAGCTGGACCCGGTACAGGACCATTCCCAACACGCCCGCCGCCGTCGTGCCGGCAAAGGTGAGTCCCCAGGCCACGACAACCGAATTCGGGAGCAGACCTCGACCGCTGTAAAGCAGCAGTCCGGCGAGGAGCAGAAAGCTGACGAGGTAGATCTTGTCGCGCACAGCCGCGCCCAGTTTGAAGGAAGAAAGCTTTCCTGGCAAGCATCTGTCCTCGTCGCCGTGCGTGGGCTGAGCCCGCCCGACCACACCGTTGAGTTTGGCGGAACGCGGCGGCAGGACAAGCAAAGGTACGGTGG
>QHZM01000182.1 GCA_003224665.1 Acidobacteriota bacterium | reverse complement strand
GTGACCCACCTGGGGACGGTAAACGCCGTAATACGCCTTAGTCGAGCGGGCTGCACTTTCGGGAGGTTGGTAGTTGGCCTCCTGACGCGATATATCCAAAACACTCTGCCAGACGGCCACCGCCCTCAAGCACCACTTGCAGTCTTCATAGAGGTGGCGCTGCATGGCTGCTCTTTGAATAGGTTCAACCACTTCACGCACGAAGTCTGCCCACTCCTCTAAAGCGTAATGCTTCATGATTCGCCTCTTCATTAGGTTGCACCACCGCAACAGCTTCAGATCTCGCTCGGCGGCGTTTCATCCCTTTATTGAATAAGGGTAAGTTCCAGTGGGAAAAATATAGGGAGGCAAAATTGTTTCTGGTTTAGCAGGCTGCCGAAAAGGCCATCCGGTCATGCGGAGCGCAGCGAAGCATCTCTCGTCTGGTAAGAATAGCTTAGCTTCTTTGCTTGCGCTCAGGATGAGGGAGGTTGCAAGGTATCTTGGCAATCTGTTAGGACGCGAAAACCCGGCCCACGAGGATGAAGGGTGCCCAGTAATATGGGTGGGAGTAACGCTCGCGCAATTCTTGCATTGAGGCTTGGAGGGCAATACGCTTGTCCGAATGCTCCTGGAAGCGGCCGTAAAACATTTTCATGAACTCGGCCGTGCTCTTGTCTTGGACATCCCACAGCGTGAGCAACAGGGATTGGGCGCCTGCGTAGAGCAGGCCCCGAACCAGGCCTAACAACTCGTCTCCTGCCGCCACTACGCTCAAACCCGTCGCGCACCCGCTAAGCGTAATCAATTCGGCGGGTAGTTTCAGAAAGTAAAGATCGTAAAGACTCAAGTGGGACCCCCCCAGCCGAATCCCCGAGAACATCGGGTTGTCCTTCCTGAAATAGCCGTGAGTCGCGATGTGAATGAACCGGCTTCGTGGTCCTTTTTCTTTTAGCATGGCTTCTGTGGCGTCGGCACCCACGAATAACTCCGGCTGCGGAAGGATGGTGGCAACCGACTGGACTTCGTCCAGGATATAAGGCGTGCCAGAGTCGGGAACACCAAGAATTAAAGAGGCATCGCTCTGATGGGCTGGTTCTTCGGGACAGAGAGCGTAAACACCGGCGCTGGGCGCGTACGAGATGGTGAAGGAATCAATCAGGTATTTTGCGCCGTCAAAAAGCGCATGATAGGGCAGATAGTGCAGCGCTTCGTGGGGCACAACGACCAAGTGACGCCGATCAAGACGTTGGTGCAGCGGCGCGATCAGTTCCTGATAGAGGTCTTTCAGGTGGCTTTGAGTTGCTTTCAAGAGCGTTTTCGCAAATGTCCGGACGTAGACCGGATCCAACCGGAACTTGGAAAGTTGGAATTGGAGTAAGTGAAGGAGATTGCCCACCCGCGAAGCCAGCGTAAGAGGAATCACCTCGAGCGTTTCGCGAGTGATCAAGGCGGCGACGATGTGCTCTCGAACGCGAAAGTATTCGAGAAGGACCGTATCGGCCGCAAGAGCAGAACGAATCGAGTCCAGAGTCACAGGCTCGTAGCCGCCGAATCCGGGATCTTCGCTTTCCGGCGAAGGAATCTGCCGCAGAGCGCGCAAGAATTCCTTTTCGCGGGCTTTCGCCTGAGCTTGGAGTTCTTCGACCATCTTGGGTCTTTGATCACCTGGGCGGAGCTGTTCAAGTTCGATCCGGTGGTAGTACCAATTCAGTTCTTCCCGCAGGCCGCGAATTCGGCGAACCAACTCGCTCTGTGCCGGTTCAGTGGAGGCCAAGGGTTGACCTCGTTGAAAGATCAAGTCTCGAAGTGTGCGGGACTTGGCCTGTTCCATATACCCCAAAGCCTCTTCCGCTGAGGCCGGATTAGAGTCGCGGCTCAGACAAATGTTCACCAGGCTTTCGTAAACCTCCAACCTGTTTTTCATGAAGGCAATTTTCAGCTCTTCCCGCCGCAGACTGCTTCGGAGCGTTTCGAGAGCCTCACGAGCCGCTTGGTATTTCTCATAGGCTTTTTGTAGACTGCCGGCCGCTTCTTCGATCTGGCCCATTAAAACATTCGTCTGATAAGTCAGGACCGGCGATTCGAGTTGGGCTAGTTGATCCATGACGAGCTGACATTCTTGACGAGCGGCTGCAAGGTGCTGGGCGCGCAAAGCCAGTCGGGCCAGCAGCAGACGACAAAGGGCGGCTTTACCGGGCATTCTTGACGGCTGAAAGAATTCCAGCGCTGCCGAACAGAGCCGGCGCGCTTCAAAGAGGCGGCCTTGGTTGTAGAGCACGAGTGCCTGATACAAGTCGATCAGGGGCGGCCAGACTTGGTTTTTTTCCTGAATGAACCTGTCTCGCGCCTGGGCAAAGGATTCGAGGGCCTGAAAGGCCTTTTCCTGCTGCCCCAAGGCAATGGCGATATTGGTCAGCGATTTGGCGGCCTCATAGCGCAGCTGGAGCTGCTCGAATTGAGCAAAGGCTTGTTGGGCCGTCTCTGCGGCTTCCTCGCTCAGGTTCAGTTCGAGGTAGATTTCGGAGAGGTCGAGTTCGCACAACGCGCCGTGATAAGCGTCGCCGACTTTCAGGCAGGATTCACGAGTGGCTCGCAGCAACTCGATAGCGCGGTTGTATTCACCTCGGAGATAGTACAGATAAGCGATATTGTAGTCGGCCTGAGCGACGGCGAGCGGCATGGCGTGGTCGTGACAAAAAGCTCGAGCTCGCTCGTAAGTGGCGACGGCCCGGTGGAAGTCGTTCAGGCTGATCAGACAGACCGCGATGTTGTGCAGGGAGGCCGCGATGCCTTCGGTGTCCTTGTCCGGCAGAAGACCCTCGAGAGCCCGCTCGTAACCAGCCAGCGCCTCGCTGAAACGGTCTTGCCGGTAATAGATATTTCCGACGTTGATTTCCAGGCGCGCTAGGCGTACCCCCTCGCCCTGGCTTTTGAAAATCTCCCTCGCCCGCTCCGCCACCGAAAAAGCCCGCTCATATTCGCCCAACAAAATGAGCGGCTGGATCGACGCGCTCAACGTCCGCCCCATCTCGAGCGTCGCGCCCTGCTCCTCAAAAAGTCTGATGGATCGTTCGTGGAGTTCTACTGCAGATTTGCTTTCGCCCATGAACCAAAGGGCGTTTGCCTTCGCCCGAAGGCCACGCGCCAGTGCCTCCTTGTTTCGTGTTTGATGGGCGATCTCGACCACGGCTTCGGCGAGCGCCAGAGCTCCGCGCAGATCAACCCTCAGTTGCTCGCTCACGGCGTCGTCGAGCTGCGCGGTCACTTTGGCCTGGCAGAGTTCAGGATGGCGGGACAGAAATTCCCTCCGGCTCGGAGCGTCCGTGAGTCTCGCGAGCTCTCCGAAGAGGTGCTTGAGGTGGCCATTTATCTTGGTTTCCGAACTCACGCGAAGCCCGCTTCTCCAAGGCGCTTTTTCCGACGCCCCAGGCAGTGTCCGCGGATGAACCCGATCGAGCCGGTCGCGACGCCCAGCCTCGTGGCAACTTCGTGATAAGGGCGAGCCGGACTTTCAAAAAAGAGCATCTTGGCTAAGTGAGTCCGGCTTCGATGATAATACTCCAGATAGCTTTTCAAGATCCTTCGCAGATGCCCTTCTCCCAGCACGATTACATGATCCAGGCAGTCACGCCGGACGGATCCGGTCAGCCTCTCCACCAACGGCCTCTGCCATGGACTGGCTGGAGCGGAGAGGACTTCCTCGATACGCATGCCTCGGATCCGTTGGCGAAAGTCATACCCATAGTTTTTATCCCGATCCCGGAGCAGGTAACGCGGTGCCGTATCCTCTGGAAACGCCCCCACCATCTGTTGTCCTGTCCACAACGCGGTCGGATGCTCCGTCAAGTTGAAGCGAACGACGCGCCGCCGATGATGTCCCAGAACCACAACGACAAACAGCACGCGAAGCTAATGGTCGGCACCGTGAAGAAGTCGGCCGACACTAAGTCCCTTACGTGGTTGTTCAGGAAGGTACGCCATGTCTGTGAAGGCGATTTTCTCTGGCGAACCCTGTACTTGGCTACCGTCGCTTGCGACAGTTCAATCCCCAGCTTGAATAATTCCCCATGAATGCGCGGTGCTCCCCAGAGCGGATTGGCCAGGCTCATCTTTCGGATCA
>QHZM01000181.1 GCA_003224665.1 Acidobacteriota bacterium | reverse complement strand
AAACTTCGTCTTTTCATGGCGCCTCCTCGGGCGGCGTTCGTCAGCGCCTCGCCGCTCGGCGGGTCTCGCCGGAGCGGCCCCCTCCGGCCTGCGCGCTTCATCCACCCTTGGGGTTTTCATTTTCGGCGGACTTGTGCTCTTCGTGCGTGCAGCCCTCAAACTCCGCCAGCGCCGTGTTGCCCTCGTACTTGAGCTCCTGATGGATTCCGATGTCCGAAGTGTAGTAGCCGTCAAGGGTGGCCTTTTTGACCGCCACGAAAAATGTTTCTTCGGGCGTCGCGGGGTTCTCTTCGTTTGCGCTGACCCCTTCGAGCAATGCGGTCTGCTGGCCGGGTGTGCAATCGGCAAACTTCTTTCCGTTTTGGCCTTCAGCCATTCGGTCAACGGCGGCGAGACCTTGTCTCCACAGGCTCTTGGTGGCCTCGTTCGCGTCCGAAACAATTTCGTCGATGTACTCAAAGACCCGCGCCGCCCGAGCCCCGGGCGAATGTTCGTCGGCGGGAATGATGGTTTCGGAAAGCGCGGCAAGAGTCTGAATCTCTTGCGCCGTGAAAAATTTCGGAGCGCTCATCGCGGCCCGCGCAGCGGGCGCGGCAACGCGACAAAGATGAGCCGGGCGGGCAGCCGTCGAGCCTTGGAGGATCGGGAGGTTGATCGCCGCCCCGGCTGACCCTGCGATTATCTTCAGCGCTGCTCGGCGCGAGACATTTTCTTTGGGTGGGCCCTCGGACATTTTCTTCCCCCTTCCGCTACGAGAGCTGTTCCTGCCCGGCGCGGATGGACCGCCGGCTGGATGGAGTCCGGGTCCGCGAGAAAAACGGCCCGGGCCCGGACCCTTTTTCATTATCACAAAGCGGCCGAGAGGTCACTCGTAAAACGCGACGGCTGCCAAGGCGTCGTCAGAAGTGCACCGAGATATGCCTGGGCCCGGCTTTCAGAGGTTGGCGTTCTTTCCGAAACCGTCCGCAAGTTGAGGCGCGCGCCGGGGAGGGAGCTGGCGCGGCACCGGCTTCGCGCAGAAAGGCGCGGCCAGCGCAAGAGCGGCGAGCGAAAACGCCGAGCTTAAGGCGCGGAAACGGTGCAAAGCGACCTCCGGTAATTGGAGAAAAACCCGGACCAACGACGGCTCATTCTACAAGGAGAGAATCAGACCTTAAAGCCCACTTTATCGAGACGGGAAGTTCGCCTCTTCGAAGTCCGGGGAATTCGACTGGGCGCGACCCGTGATGGAAAGAGCGGAACTCAGAATCTCCTACCTGGTGTTGTGGAGACATGAGGGCGCACGGAGTTCTTGCGGATCATCGATTGAATTTTCATCTTGACAAGCGCATTCCTATGAAGTAAACGGTTACCGGTTAGTATCTGCACAGGCGATCCCAGGTCTTAGATCAACGTACGAGCTCTGCTGCTCATCGGATAACAGCAGTTCGACTTGAAAAATACGACGTTCGGTTCGGCTCCACTCAGCGGCTATCGTGGCGTTGTCGTCTGGAGGTTGAGTTCGGGCGTCGCCGGCCGGACTCTCAGCACTCTCACGACCGGTTCTATTTGAGGGATGCAGCGTCCTCGATACTGCTTGACGTCAATCACCTCATCGTTCCCGCCCGGAGGAAACCGTGAATCGCACCCACGTCAAGAAACCAGCTTCCCCACCCATGCGGTACGCGCACCCCTTTTACACGTCCAAGCCTCCCGGCCAGCGCACTCCTCGCCCGGGCGTTTATGGTCAGCGCATTCGCGACTGGGCATCTCAACATCTGGGGCCGATCCCCAAGCCGACCCGCGATCCGGTCATGAATCTCGCTGACATCATAGGTGCCGCGGGCGTCAAGGAGATCGCGGATAACGGCTCGATCCGCTTTCATTCCGTGGGAGACACCGGCCGGACAAAAGGAGGCGCAGAGCAGGAGGACGTTGCGATCAAGATGACGAATGACTTCAACCCCGATGCCGGCGGCAAAAACCCCGCCTTCTTCCTGCACCTCGGGGACGTAATTTACGATCAAAACAAGGACAACGCCTACCGCGACCAGTTCTACCGGCCCTATAAGAATTACCCTGGCAAGATAGTCGCAATCGCCGGCAACCACGACGGTGAGACTTTCCCGCGGACCGACCCGGTCCCTTTGAAGGCTTTCCTGAATAATTTTTGCGCCAAGAGCTCCGCAGTTCCACCCCTTGCCAGCCAGGTGGGTATTTTCCGCGAGACGATGACCGAATCAGGCGTCTACTGGATCCTCGAGGCCCCATTCGTACAGATTGTCGGGCTTTACTCCAATATTGTGGACGGGCCCGGCTTTCTCGAGGGCGCCGGCAATGACACGTCGCAGAGGGATTGGTTGACTTCAGCGCTGACCAACATCGCCAAGCAGCGAAAAACCACAGGCCGCAAAGCACTCATCATCGCGGTGCACCACCCGCCCTACAGCAACGGCGGCCACGCCGGCAGTCCCGATGTGTTGGCGGGTATGGACGACGCTTGCCAAAAGGCGGGCGTCATGCCCGACGCCATCCTTTCCGGGCACGCACACAACTATCAGCGGCATACTCGGCGACTAAACTTCGCCGGGCGGCCCGTCGAGATTCCCTTTGTCGTCGCAGGCTGCGGCGGCCACAACGACCTCTCGCCCGCACCAGCCAACGGCCAAGTCATTGGCGACCATTCCTACGACCGCGCACTCCGCGGTTACGGTTATCTCGACGTGACCGCCACGCCGCGACGCCTGACGATTGACATGTGGCAGGTGCCATCCCCAAGCAGCGCCCCGTTCGACTCTGTGTCCGTTGACCTTTCGACGAATCGCCTGGTCTAGCCCTTCCTTGACGACTGGCGCATATGTTCCTGCACGGACCGCGGTCTCCTCCTTGCGCGAGACGGCCCGGACGACAAATCGCTCGACCGAAAGCGAGGGCGGTGACGGCCTGCCCAAATGGACCGGATCGAATCGCTCAATCGAAAATCAGGACGTGGTCCTTTGGTACACTTTGGGCATTACTCATCTGTCGCGGCCCGAGGAGTGGCCTGTGATGGCGGCGCATCGGGCCGGTTTCAAGCTTATCCCGTGCGCGTTTTTTGGGGCAAACCCCGCCCTGGACGTGCCGAGGCCGAAGTGAGATCCGGCCTTGCTGCGCGGAGAGGTGAGCGCAAGTGCAGCGAGCAGTGACCTCATGCTTGAGGCGCGACGCCGGCGCGAAGAGACCTCGCGTAACTGCAGAAAAACCGGAGCGACGCCGGCTGATTCTCCAAGCGTCGTAAGAATCGGCCTAACGCTCACCCCTATCCGTTCCCTGGATCTTGAACCGCGATTCGATTTCCCTCGCCTGATCGTCAGAAATATGGAGAATCTGCCGGCGTTTGCGCAGCATCTGGCGCTCATCCGCGGTAATCACGCCATCGGCCGCGGCGGCCTGGAAGTCCGCGCGATACCCTTCCACGTTCTGCTGAAGCGCGCTGAGCCGCTGGGCCTCGGAATTCACGACCTGGAGAGCGTTGTCCGGATCCACTCCGTAGTCCGCCGCGCCGGCGACCAGCTCCTGCCTGAATGCTTCCGTAGGGCGTCCTTTTTGCCCGGTCAACCTCGTCCGCGCGTAAACCCGGTAGTCGTGAACCGGACTGGAGTCACCGGACGGCCAACCGTCGACCGGGGCGGTAAGCGAAGAAGCGGCTGCAGGAGCGGGCTTTCCCGGTCCCGCGCCCGCCCTTGCGGATTCTTCGTCAGAAGCCTGCTGTAGTTGCTGCTGTAGGAGTCGCTGGTCCGCCTGCAGGCGCGCCATTGTGTCGCGGAAATACTTCTCCTCTGGATCGAGGCTGAGCGCCTGCGAGTAGCATTCCTGCGACTGGTAGAAATGCGACGTGGCATCGTTGAGTTCCCAATTACCCATGGCAATGGCCGCCATCACTTCATGCGCGACGCCCATGTTGTATTGGCGCGCCGCCTCGGCCGCCCTCGAACGCATGGAGACTTTCGTCCAGTTATCCAACGCGTCCCGCCAGGCCCCAGCGGAACAACGTATCGTGCGACTGGGGCCGGAACACGGGGTAAGCCTCGCCGCGGCACTTCGGCGGCCCGGCGATCGGAGACTCCTGACGATAGCTCCGCTCCACGAGTTGGCTCATCAGGACCGTCTGCGTCTGCGTGTCCGTAGCCTTCACTTGCATGGCCAAATGGCCGGATGAAATGAGATACGTGACCGGCGCCTTCTCAACTCTGCAGTCTTCCACCTGCTTCGTTGTTCCGTCCTTCTGCTCCTCCGCGTGTTCGCCCAGATGGACGTTAATCGACTCCGATCGTGATGCCATCTCGAGATAGGCCGTCGAATCCGTCAGCGCGCATTCGAGCAGCGTCCGGGCGTTCGGCGCCACCTTGATGTTCTGGCGCACCAATCCCTCTTCCATCAAATGCTGAATCCGCGGGACCATGATGAGTCCTGTCCGCGCATCGACGGAATTGACTTCGAGGCGTACCTGGCGCCCGTAGGCATGAAATGCCGGTGGGTGATACATCGCAAAGCGCGCGTGAGTCTTAACGATGCCGAATTTCGGCCAGGCGGGCGCGGAAAACAGAAACATCGCGACGAGCAAAAAGGAAATCAAGGACGTGCGACGCATAAGACCCTCCCAATTCGAACTCCGAGCTCGACATATCGCAGGTGTGCCGGATGCGGTCCGAGGAGTGCCGAACCTCATTCGTCGTCGCGGCCTTGACGCCGGTCAAGCCACGCCTGAATGTGGCCAACTTCTTCGCCGAAGCCCTTCGACGGAACAGCTAGTTGAGTTTGTTGGCTCGCGCTGCGGCTGCCGCAATGCGCTCCTCGGTTTGGATCAGCGAACTTGCAGAGTGTTCAACACGGTGGACGGCTCTCGTGTTGTTCACTATGGCGGACTAAGGCGAGCCTGGATGCCGCCATTCTTTCCATCATACCACTAACGAGGGAGATTTCCTAGAGCCAGATTTCAAGACCTCGCGTCAACCGGGTGGCGCGGCCGGTGCAGGAAAGGTCAGACCAAAGAGGACCGCCGCTTGAATCTCGAGCGAGCGGTGCGCCGTCAGTCCCGATCCTCGTTCCCAAGGCTCGGGTAAAGCTCCGTCTCGGATTGAACATTTAGGAAGGTGTCGGCGGTTCCGAATCCTTCGTAAGGAGGGAAAAGAGGCAGGCGAAAAAACTTCTCGCCAGTCTCTCGCCCGCCGCGACGATGAGAGGTCCGGGGAGACCTTTCACCTTGTCGCTGCTTTCAGCACTCGATCTCTAACCCTGCGCCCAAGTCACGCCCAACTCCGAAACTGCCGGCAATCGAAGCAACGCTCTTTTGAGCACGCTTGAGCAGGGTCAGGCGAGTACTTTGGTGACGAGCTCACCCGCGATGTCCGTGAGGCGGAAGTGGCGCCCCTGGAACTTGTAGGTGAGCTTCTTGTGGTCGATGCCCATGCAATGCAAGACGGTCGCTTGCAGATCGTGGATGTGCACGGGGTCCTGCACGATGTTATAGCAATAATCATCGGTCTCGCCCAAGGAGATTCCCCGCTTGACGCCGCCTCCGGCCAGCCACATGGCGAAGCACCGCGGGTGGTGGTCGCGGCCGTAATTGGTTTCCGTCAGCTTGCCCTGGCAGTACACGGTGCGGCCGAATTCACCTCCCCAGACGACCAGGGTGTCGTCGAGCAGGCCCCGCTGTTTGAGGTCCTGCACGAGGGCTGCGGACGCCTGGTCTACGCCCTTACACTGCAGGGCGATATCTCTCGGCAGATCGCCGTGCTGATCCCAGCCGCGATGATAGAGCTGGATGAACCGTACGTCGCGCTCCGCAAGACGCCGGGCCAGCAGGCAATTGGCCGCATACGTTCCCGGCCTCCTCGAGTCCGGGCCGTACAACTCGAAGACATGGTCCGGCTCATTCGAGAGGTCCATCAAGGACGGCACTGAGCTTTGCATCCGGTACGCCATTTCGTATTGGGCGATGCGGGTCTCGATCTCCGGGTCACCGTAAGCATCGAACCACATGCGGTTGAGCTTTTCGATGCCATCGAGCATGCGGCGCCTGGTGGCTTTGCTGATGCCGGGCGGGTCCGAGAGGAAAAGCACAGGGTCTCCGCCGGCACGGAACTTCACTCCCTGATATTTCGAAGGCAGGAAGCCGCTGCCCCAGAGTCGAGAGAAAAGCGGCTGATCGGGGTTGAGCGCATTGGCCTGGGAGATCAACACCACAAAAGCGGGCAGGTTCTGGTTCTCGCTGCCCAAGCCATAGCTGACCCAGGCACCCATGCTGGGCCGGCCAGGCTGCTGGCTGCCGGTCTGAATAAAGGTGATGGCGGGATCGTGGTTGATCGCATCGGTGTTCATCGTCTTGATGATCGCGATGTCATCCACGATCTTCGCCGTGTGAGGGAGCAGCTCACTGACCCAGGTCCCCGCCTGGCCGTGTTGCTCGAACTTGAAGACGGGGGCGGCCACCGGGAAGGAAGATTGGCCCGACGTCATCCCGGTGATGCGCTGGCCGCGGCGCACCGTGTCCGGCAGCTCCGTGCCGTGGAGCTCCCGCAACTTCGGCTTGTAGTCGAACAGCTCGATTTGCGACGGGGCGCCGGACTGGTGGAGAAAGATCACCCGCTTGGCTTTGGGCGCAAAATGCGGCAGGTCCGGTAGCCCTCCGGTTTTGGGGTTGATGCCCTCGTTCGCAGCAAATGCGCCCGGCGCGAGCAGCGAAGCCAGGGCGGGAACGCCAATGCCCATGCTCGTGCGGCCAAAGAACTGGCGTCGCGTCATCCTCAGTCGGAACTCATGTTGTGGGTCCATAGGTCACTCTTTCGTGATGGTCTCATCAAGATTCAGGATTGCGCTCGCGACCGTGGTCCAGGCCGCGAGTTCGCTCGCGTCCAATTTCGTGTCGTATTTCGATTCGCCCACGCCGAGCAGCTTGAGCGCGGCGCTCTTGTCGCGTCGATAATCGCCGAGTTCCTGTCTGGCGTACTGAATCAGAACTTGGCGCTCCCGGGCTTCGGGCGTCCGGCCGGTGGCGAGGCGGAAAGCGAAATCAATTCTCCGGGCGGGGCTCTTGCCCGCCTCTTTGATGGCCCGCTGCGCCAGGGCGCGGGCCGCTTCCACGTAGGTGGGGTCGTTCAGCAATACCAGGGCTTGCAGCGGAGTGTTCGTGCGAGCCCGCCGCGCCGTGCATTTCTCGCGGTCTGGGGCGTCAAAGGTGGCCAAGGATGCAGGCGGGACGGTGCGCTTCCAGACGGTATACATGCTCCGGCGGTAGAGGTCTTGACCCTTTCCCTGGGCGTAACTCTGCCCTGAAAAGCCTTCACCTATCGCCAATTCCTCCCACAGCCCTTTGGGTTGGTAAGGATAGACACTCGGCCCGCCAAGTTGCTCGTTGAGCAATCCACTGATCGCCAGGGCGTTGTCGCGGACAATCTCAGCCGGCAAGCGGAGGCGAGGACCACGGGCCAGCAACCGGTTTTCCGGATCTTTATCCAGCAGCGCCGGCGCAACGCGCGATGACTGCCGGTAGGCGGCCGAAGTGACAATCAGGCGCTGCATTGCTTTGATGTCCCAGCCGGTCCGGATAAATTCGGTCGCCAGCCAGTCGAGCAATTCGGGGTGGCTGGGAGGCTCGCCCTGGGAACCAAAGTTTTCCGCCGACTTGACGATCCCCATTCCGAAATACATCTGCCAGTAATG
>QHZM01000180.1 GCA_003224665.1 Acidobacteriota bacterium | reverse complement strand
AAAGCCGCCCGGGGCGCGCTGCTCTGCGCGGACCTTTCCCGCGACGCGCACGGAGGACTCCTGGGTCAGGGTCCGGACGCGCTCGAATACCTCCGGAGAAACAGCGCTCTTGACCACTACTCCCTGGATGATGCCGGTGCCGTCGCGGAATTGCGGGAAAAGGAGTTTGCCGCTCTCGCGCACGTTATAAATCCAGCCCTGAATCTCGACTTCCTGGCCGGCGTATTGGCCGATATTCCGTATATTCGCGAGCGATGACAAGGAGGTATTTCTCCGACCCCTTGGCTCAGGAGAGCTTGGTATTACAAACTCAACGAATGGCTTCGATTCTCTCGATGACTTGGCGCAGCCGCGCGAGGCTGCTGGCCTCAGGGCTGTAATGCCTCAACTCGAAGACGATGGGGAACTGGCCGTCCACGGTCCGGAAGTCCCGGATCGTCTGCTCCCAGTCAATGCCGCCGTCAAAGGGAAAAAGGTGGTCGTCCTTCTCGCGCTGGTTGTCATGGACGTGGGTTGACACGATGCGGTTCTTCAACAGATCAAAGGCGGGCTGCACGCCGCCGGTCATGTGGGCGTGGCCCGTGTCGAAACAGATCTTCAAGTCTTCCAGACGCGTGTACTGAATAAACTGGATCAGGCGCGCCGGCGCTGCGAGGTCATTCGGAATGTTTTCGAGCAGGAGCTGTACTCCGCGGCCTCTGGCGAAGAGCTTCAGATGTTCGACAGAAGTAAGCGCCGCGTCGAATTTCCGCATGTCGAATTCCTCGTCCGGAAGGCCCAGGTGCACAACGAGGTAGCGGAAAGGGAGTTGTTCCGAAATGTCGATGGCGCGCTTGATCTCATCCATGGAGTTGATCCGGAGTCGCTTCTCGAGATACGTCAATGAAATGGGAAGCCCGCCCGAACGGCCCCAATCGAAATCGGCGAACAGCGGGGCGTGAAGCGAATGGAGCCGCACGCCGCGGTCCTTGAACCACAGGCCGACGTCGCGCACCTGGTTCGGATCGTGATAGTCCAGGTGCTGGCGAGCGGCAAAAATTTCGAACTGCCGGATTCCGGCGGCATAAATCTGATCCAGGAGGTACGAGCCCAGCCGATCGCTGACAAACAGATGCGTCGAGAGCGCGAACTCCATCAGTCCCCGACCGCCTTTCCATCCCGGCGAGGGTCCGCGGCGCCGAACCGCCAACCCGTCTTGGGGTTAATTTCAATCGCCTCGCATTCGGCGATAGCGGCCCGCTCGTTCAACTTGTAGCCCGCTTCCCGCAGCCTCTCGAGGGTATCCGCCGAGAAACCCCGGAGCTCGACCGTCAATTGATCGGGCAACCATTGGTGATGAAAACGCGGAGACGTGACCGCCTCGCGGACATCCATCCCGAAGACCAAAACATTGAGGATGACTTGAAGCACGGTATTGATAATCATGCCCCCGCCGCGCGCCCCAAGGACGAGCCGAACCGCTTCGACCGGGCCCGGGGGGCTGCCTGCATTCCCCGGCCGAGTGCCGCCCTCTGCCGCCTGGCCCAGGGCGTTTTCAATCACGATGGTGGGCGTCATGGACGAGAGCGGGCGCTTGTGAGGGGCAATCGCGTTCGCCTCGCCCTGGACTAACCCGAACATATTCGGGACGCCCGGCTTTGCCGCGAAGTCGTCCATCTCATCGTTCAGGAGGAATCCGGCCCCCTCGACCGTCAGGCCTGACCCGTAGCCGCCGTTCAGAGTGTAAGTGTTTGCCACCGCGTTGCCTTCTGCATCGACCACGGAGAAATGGGTCGTCTCGGAGGACTCGAACTCCAATGGCTTCCCGGGTTGGACGGGCAGGTCGGCCTTGGCCCGGAGGACTTCATTGCGAAGCTTCGCAGCATAGGCGGGGCTCGTCAGACCCGATACCGGCACGCGCGCGTAGTCGGCATCTCCCAGGTATGCGGCGCGGTCGGCGTAAGCGCGTCGCATCGTTTCAGCAATCAAATGCATGGAATGGAAAGCGTTCGGGCTGCCCAGGTCAAGCGGCTCGAGCACGTTGAGCATTTCAATAAGTACCACTCCTCCGGAACTCGGTGGGGGAACAGTCAAAATTTTAAACCCGCGAAAATGGCCTTCGAGAGGCCGGCGAACCTTAGGCTGGTACTGCTCGAGGTCCAACCGGCTGATGAGCCCGTGGTACTTTTCCATCGTGGCCACGATGGCCTCAGCCACGCGTCCGCGGTAGAAGGCCTGCGGGCCTTCCCGCCCGATGTCCCGCAAAGTCTGTCCGAGATCGGGCTGCTTGAAAATCTCCCCGGGCTCGTACAGTCGTCCGTCGCGCAGGAAGACCCGGGCAGTCTCAGGGAATTTCGAGAGCAGCTCCCGCTCTTCGCGTAGCGATTCGCTGAGCGCGTAGCTGACGGGAAAGCCTTGTTCGGCTAGACGGATCGCGGGCTCGAGGACGCGCGAGAGACCGAGCTTGCCGTATTTCTGTTCGGCCAGAGCGAGCCCGGCCACCGTGCCGGGGACTCCGGCTGCGAGCGGCCCCACAACGCTCGCGTCCGCAATCAACTCGCCCCGGGCGCTCAGAAACATATTGTGGGAAGCCGCGGCAGGCGCCTCCTCGCGGTAGTCGACCACCGTAGCTTCACCGTTGGCCAATCGGATCAACATAAACCCGCCGCCGCCGATGTTGCCCGCTTCGGGATGAGTCACCGCAAGGGCGAACCCCACGGCAACGGCGGCGTCAATCGCGTTCCCACCCGCGCGAAGGACCTCAAGCCCGGCCTCGGCTGCGAAGGGTTCCCCCGCGACCACCATTCCGTGTCTTGCGGCGACGGGGCTGAATCCCCAGGCAGAAGTCCCGCACGCGAGGAAGACAACCAGACTCAGGACCCGCGCGGCCCGTCCATAGTTTGCCCCGAGAATGAATTCTGACGGACGACCACGACGCACAATACCTCGCTTTGCCCCTCGAGCGGACTCTTGCCGCTTTAAACTACCGAGACATGTCCTTGAATTCAGGTGACCAGGCAAGGTGACCCACTGCTTCGCGGCTCCGACTTGGAACTTCGAGCCGGCATATTGAAACCTAAATCTATGGGAAAAGACAAAGGGCGTCAAGGCAGGCGGGCCGTGTGTGAGAGGTTGTCGCGCGGGAGAGATCGAAGTGCGTAAGAATATTGACCTGCATGCTGACTACGGGCAATTTAACGCCCGTTTGCACACGAGTCGCAGCTTTGATTGGCAATGCCCAGCTTCGTCGTGCTACAGTGGCATGGTGGAGGGAGAAAGCAATGGCCGCCAGCGATCCATCGAACAAGCCACTTCAAAACCTCGATGAATGGGAAGACTTCGTCAAAGCCCGCTATGGCGAAGAGCCGCCGCCCCCTGCTCCTGTCGAAAAGCCTTTCGTTGCAACCAGCCCCCAAAAAAAGCAGGAGGAATTTCGCAACTACAGGGCCGAGGCGCGCCCAACCGTCAAGGAGTTTTACCGGCTCAACCACACTTACCAGACGCGCGATTTCGTCCTCCAAAAAAAGCGGCAGTACCTGTCAAGAGAGAAGCGCACGATGGGGGTCTGGGAGGCCATGGAATACCTCAACACTCTGGTGGACGACAGCGACCCTGACACCGACCTGAGCCAAATCGAACACCTTCTTCAGACCGCGGAGACTATCCGCGCCGACGGCCATCCCCGTTGGTTCATTCTGACCGGGCTCGTTCATGACCTCGGCAAAATCCTCTGCTTGTGGGGAGAACCCCAGTGGGCAGTGGTGGGCGATACATTTCCGGTCGGTTGCGCATTTTCCGATAGGGTCGTGTTCCCCGAGTTCTTTGCTTTCAACCCGGATTCTCGCGTCCCCGAGTATCAGGCGCGAACGGGCATCTACGAAGAAAACTGCGGGCTGGACGGGGTGGACATGTCCTGGGGACACGACGAATACATCTACCACGTGGCCAAAGACTACCTCCCCGAAGAGGCGCTCTACATGCTCCGCTACCATTCATTTTATGCCGCTCACAAGGAAGGCGAGTACGATTACCTGATGAACGACCACGACAAGGAAATGTTTCGGT
>QHZM01000179.1 GCA_003224665.1 Acidobacteriota bacterium | reverse complement strand
CGTACTTTCCGCGGGCGGCTTGAACCGATCCCAGGTAATAGACCCATCGGAAAGATGCGGGGTCGAGCAGGTGGGCTCGTCGGTAGCAGACTTCCGCCCTCTGGTCGGACTGCTGGTATGCGTGCAGGATCATGCCCAATCTCCCGTTGACAGTGGGAACCTGAGGATCACCCAGAGCGGCGGCATAGGCTTTTCGAACTTTGTCACGAATTGAGAGTGGAAAACTGTCAGGGAAGATCCGAGGCAGCGCAGGCAAGCTGGGGGATTGATCGGATCGGCCTGCCGGCCTGGCACTACTCGGCAGAGAGAGCGCTAAGGCCAACAGCAAAGTCGTGCGCCCCACCTTAGCCCTCACCCCATCCCCGATTTGGAGTCATGCTACCTAACATGTTTCCCCGGCGAGCCTGGCTCGATGGGGTCGTCAGGATGACAAGGGTACTTTCCGCTTCCACCCACAGGCTTGATCTTACCAGCGCCCTCCTGAAAGGAATGAAACTGCACCGTGCCTTCCGGTGTGAAGGTGGGCTCGCGTTGCCTTCCAGGAGCCGCAAATCGTCATCAATGCTTTCCATTAGGCTCGTTTGGTTTCGAGCTGCAGCCTTCTTCCGTGCCAGGTGCAAGTAGCTCAATGCGTTCTCGAGGTCGCCGAGGCTCGCGAAGGCAATGCCTATGGCTTGAAGGTAGGAGGTTCTGATCTCTTCATTCTCCGTGGTGAGAGCTTTCAACAGATGCGGGATACCTTCCTCATAGTTCTCCTGCTTGACCAAGATGCGGCCGAGATTGAAGTGGGCCTGAGGGAAGTCGGGGTTCTTCTCAAGTGCCTGCCGAAACTCCGCAATCGCTTTCGGCAATTCACCCCGACCTTCCAGCAAGTACCCGAGGTTGTTGTGGGCCTCTGCGTGGTGGGGATTAATCTCCAGTACCTTCCGGAATGCCTCCTCGGCCTCTCTGGACTTGCCTTGACCCATAACCAACGCGCCGTAGTAGAAATAGGCGTCGGGTTTGCCGGGATCAAGGTGAAGTGCTGCTCGGTAATGTTCCTCGGCCTTCGCCGCTTGTCCCAGCTGTCCGCAGAGATAAATTAGCCGGACATGGGCTTCGGGAAGTTGCGGATTGATTTCGAGCGCCCGCTCGTAGGCAGCCGCCGCCTGTTCTGAATCTCCCTTGCTCGCTAGTTCCGCCCCCAACTTGAGGTAAGCATCGAAGTCTCGGTACAGTGTCTGAACCTCGGCCAGCAGCTCATCTTCAGCCTCCGGGAACGCTCCCTCATTCTTTTTGGAAAGGGTTAACTCTTCCTGGGCTTGATTAGCTTTGCCCAGGCGCTGATAGGTGCGCGCCAAGGCGTGATGTGCCGCTGCGAATGGGGGGAAAAGCTGGCAGGCTTTTTGGAACGACTCGACCGCCCCACTCAAGTCCTTGTTCGCAGCGCGAACCCGTCCGAGTCCGTAATGTGCCTCCGGGCTGTCAGGGTGCTTCTGGAGAATTTCTTCGTAAAGCTTTCTGGCTTCCTCCCATCGGGCGGATCCCACAAGGCACTGGCCCAAACCGAGTTGGGCAGGCAGGTAATCCGAATGCTGGCGCAACGTCGCCACTGCCTCGTCACATTTTGCTTGGCCCATTTGGACCAATCCTAAGTAATAGGCCCAGCGAAAAGACGTGGGATCAAGCAAGTGCGCTCGCTGGTAGCAGACTTCCGCTTCCGCGAGAAGGTTGTGCGCATGCAAAACCATGCCCAGCTTTCCGTTGGCGGAGGCTTCCAATGGATGGGCCTGAACGGCATCATACGCCTCTTGAATTGCCGTACGGACAGTGGGAGCCAAACTTCCAAGGGCTAGAAGCGGCAGTTCTGGCAAGCTGGGAGCCTGGGCCCTCGCTCCCAAAAGCCCGGCGCCACCCGCGAGCGCGAGATATAGTGCCAAACACAAATGATTTCCTTCTTAATTCTGGCTGGAGATCTGTAATTTGCAAGGTTCGAGCGTATATCCGGGAAGGAGGCAAAATAGGGACGGGACGATTCAGTCCGCAATAAACTCCCTTGCGCTATCGGCAAATCACAGCCCGAAGTGAGCTTAGGGTAGGACGAAGTCCGGTTAGTATATGATTTGACTTGACGGGCGCGTAGCAACATGGCATTGGTTCTCACATCAGGCGGAATGAGCCTCGACGACAGCGAAAACCTCCGCTCATGGTTTCATCCTGAGTTAAGCAGTCTATGACATTGAACACGGCCGTTCGTGTACTCTGCGTCAGTTTCGCGTTGTGGGGTTCAGCGGGGTTGTGTGGCCAAGGCGAGATCCAAGGAACCTTTCTCCCACCTGGGAGACTGCCTACTCACGCGCCTCCGGGCGCCGTCTATCTGGGCCCAAACTATTGTTCGCAGTGCCACCCCGCGGAGGCAGTCACTCATCAATCCACTGCCATGGCAAATACGTTGCAGGCCGCCGCCGATTCACAAATCCTTAGATCGCATCCGCGATTGGGATTCAAGAGTGGCGGGTACTTCTACCAGATTGTTCGCGAGAATAACAATCTCGTTTATAGGGTCACCGATGGGGTGGAAACGATTTCCGAGCCCCTCCTCTGGGCCTTTGGGATGGGCGAAGCAGGACAGACTTATGTGTATAAGCACAAAGGGGACTATTACGAAAGCCGAGTCAGCTTCTACAACGATATCCGCGGCCTCGATTTTACGATCGGGGCTATCCGCCCGGGTCCCTCAGCCCTCGAGGAACGTGCAGGATGGAAGATGAGTCCCGCTAGGGTTCGAGAATGTTTCGGTTGCCACTCAACCGGAGCGGTGCGAGAGTCACGGTTGACAATCGACCTGCTCATTCCCGGAATAACCTGTGAGGGCTGTCATGGCGCGGGTGGGAAACATGTCGCTGCGATTCAGGCGCGCAACGAGAGGGAAGCCCGGAGGCAAATCTTCGATCCGGGAAAATTGAGTACCGAGCAACTATCGGAATTTTGCGGTTCTTGTCACGGCACATTTTCTCGCGTGGTCGAATCGCGAATCAGCGGGATCAGTAACGTTCGCTTCCAACCTTATCGGCTCAGCAACAGCCGTTGCTATAACCCGGACGACCGCCGGATCAGTTGCGTGGCCTGCCACAACCCCCACAAGCAGGTAGAGCGGGAACCTCTTTCTTATGACTCCAAGTGCCTCGCCTGTCATGCCCCACTTTCGCGAAAAACCGGCACGGAGGAGAGGCGGTCGGCTGCCTGCCCCGTTGCCACCTACCGCTGCGTTACATGCCATATGCCGAAGAATGAGATACCCGGCTCGCATTTTAACTTCACAGATCACTGGATTCGGGTGGTAAGAGCCAACGAACACTATCCTGACTGACCAGGGAAGAAAGGTTGGTTTCACCGTGAGGGAGCTTCTCTCTCCAGGGTCTGAAGATCTTCTTCGATGCTTTCCACCAGTTTCCTCTGGGCGCGTGCCGCAGCCTTCTCTCGCGCCTGGAGCAGATAGCGCAAGCCATTCCCCCCGTCCCCAGATCGCGCATAGGCTGCACCCAAGGCGTACAAATAGGAGGGCTCGCTCCCCTTGTCGGCTCCGCTCAGGCTTTTCTGTAGGTGCTCGATACCTTCCTTATAGGCTTCCTGATTCACCAGGATGCGACCAAGGCTGAAGTGAGCTTGGGGATCGGTGGGATTGTTCTCGAGTGTCTTCCGGTATTCCGCCATTGCCCCCGACAATTTGTTTTGCGCTTCCAGCATATAACCCAGATTCGTGTGAGCATCAGGATAAAGGGGATTAATTTCCAGGGCCTTGCGAAACGCCCCCTCGGCCTCCTCAAATCTACCCTGACCGGCGAGAAGCAAGCCGTGGTTAAAGTAGATTGCGGAACCCTTCGGATCAAGGCGCACCGCCGCCTGGAAATGCTCTTCACCCTTGGCGAATTGGCCGAGCTGGCCACAGAGAGGGACCAGACTGACGTGGGCCTCGACAATTTTCGGATCCATCTGAAGTGATTTCTCGTACGCGGCCACCGCCTCCGCAAACTTTCCCTGCCGCGCGAGCTCCATACCCAGGCGCATCTGGTCCTGCGGATTCGCACTGAGAGCCCAGATCTCGTCGAGCAACTCGTCTCCACGATTAGGCATTGAGGTCTTGTCCCGATCATAGAGGGCCAGCTCCTCCAGGGATTGATCAGTCTTACCAAGACGCTTATAGGTTTGGGCCAGCGCGTAATGAGCCGGCCCGAAATTCGGAAAGAGTGCACACGCTTTTCGAAACGACACAACCGCCCCGCTCAGGTCCTTACGGACCGCGCGAGCCCGGCCCAGGCCGTAATGTGCGTCCGCACTATCAGGATGCTTTCGCAGTATCGCTTCGTAGAGCTGTGCGGCCTCTTGCCATCTGCCCGAGGCGAGCAAGCACCCGCCCAACTTCAACTGGGCGGGGAGGTATTCAGGATTAAGACGCACGGCCTCGTGGAGTGTGGCGGCCGCATCCCCCCAGTTCCCCAGATCGGCTTGGGTCAACCCCAGATAGTAGGTCCATTGGAGAGATCCAGGGTCGAGCGAACGCGCTCGCCGATAACAAATCTGTGCTTCGGTCAGAAGGTTGTTTGCGTGCATGACCATGCCCAGCTTGCCGTTCGTGGAGGCGTCCCGCGGACGAGCCAAAGCGGTGTTGTAAGAATCTTGAATAGCGGCGCGGGCTGGCGGAAGCAAGCTGTCAAAAGTGATCTGTGGCAGTTCTGGCAAGGCGAGCGTCGCCTCCCTCGATTGTAAGTACTGGGCGCCACTGGCGAGACACGGCCATAAAAGGAAACCCAAAACTGTCCGCCGCACTTCAGCCCTCAGTGAATAGCTCATTCCACGTCATCTTAACATCGGCGACAAAGCGGACTCAATCGAGTGTCCTGTCTCATGAATAAGTCGGTCCATCTGGAATGCTCCTAATCCCTGTGACGAATCGTCGGCCTTCCCACGTTAAACCCATCTTTGATGAGTTTCAGTAGTGGCGCAGCACCGCTGAATCTCATTGTCGAGTAACAGCAAAATTACAAAACTTTGACCATTTCGTTACAGATGGTGTCTCTTTGCAGACTTATGCTAACGCCTTAACTTAAAGCTGGATTCAACCGTGTCGTGGGTTCGACGCTCAGCAAAAGGAGATGAAAATGAAAAAGCTATGGATCGGTATGGGATTAGCAGTAGCTATCGTGCTTGCATTCGCCGGCTACTCCACCAGAGCCAGCGATGATGAAGGGGTCCTGCTGCAGGCCAAGCTCAGTGGGTTTGAAGAGGTCCCCCCGAAAGTCACCAATGGCACTGGCAGGTTCCGGGCCACAATCAACGCCAACTCGATCTCTTACGAGTTGACCTTTTCAGACCTGTCAACCAGCGCTTTCGGCGCTCACATTCATTTCGGTCAACGCGGGGTGAATGGGGGAATCTTTGCCTTCTTGTGCGGCGGGGGTGGTCAGGCGGACTGTCCAGCGGCAGGAGGCACCGTAACCGGGACTATCACCGCCGACAACATTCTCTCGCCCACGCCCGATCAGGGCATTGCGGCAGGGGATTTCGATGCGGCTGTCCGCGCCGTTCGTAGCGGCCAGACTTACGCGAATGTTCACACGTCGAGATATCCGGGCGGCGAGATCCGGGGGCAGATCAAGGTGAGGGAGGACTAACTGACTCGGGTGGTTTGGTTTTGGGGCCGGTGCCAGGTCGGCTCAACCGATATGGAGAGGCGGGCGCTCACTCGGGCCCCGCGCGGAGATCTTTGGCCGCGGCCCGCTACCCTGATTTCCACCTCCTGAGCGTGAGCAAGCCGGGCGAAAACTCCGGTTCTTTCCGTGGGAGGAGGATGTGTGTGAGGACTCGCGCGGCATTGCCGGTTTTAACCGCTCTGTTGCTGGGCACTGTCCCGCCTGGAGAGACACAGGACCTGCCGGCCATCAAGCCCGCCCCGGTGGTCGCGGGCAACGGCAGTTTCATAACTACCTTTCAGACCGGACAACAACTCCTGGTCCCCGGCGTCGATCCGATTCTGCTTCTGCCCGCCGGAGACCGATTCCTGCTCGAAGCCGA
>QHZM01000178.1 GCA_003224665.1 Acidobacteriota bacterium | reverse complement strand
AACCGGTTTGAGCTCGGAGACTTTTCGTCCTGCGAGTAAGTCCGCGGCAAAAACCCCACCCGACTCGACTTGGCGGAGAATCCGGTATGCGACCTGCCGGGCTGGTGAGACTGGCATAGGGGGATAAACGATGAGCGACGATTGGCGAACGACGGCGGGGCGCTCGACCCTGGCCGTTCATCATTCATTACTCATCGTTCAACCCAATCTTTCACCGTCTCTGAGCCGGACGCCATTGAGGAATTCCGGTGAAGAAAGCCTCTTCCGACCCTCCAGTTGGAGTTCCTTCAGTTCAAGGAACGCACCTCCACCGCAGATGACATGAATCCTGCCTCGTTCCGCCACAAGCACCCCGGGCTCGAGCCCATCTCGCGTTGGCAAGGCGGCTGGCGCGGCATTCCAGATGTGAAGCGTTTTTCCGCGGAAAATCGCAAACGCGCCGGGCCAGGGCCGAAGGCCGCGAACGCGACGCCAGATCTCTTCGGCGCTGGACTTCCAGTCGATCCGCCCGTCATCTTTCTTCAGCATCGGAGCCAGAGTCGCGAGCCCATGGTCCTGCGGGTGTGGCGCAATTTCACCCCGCTCGAGGCCCTTCAGGGTCTCCACCGTCAACTCGGACCCGATCGTGCTCAGGTGGTCCGAAAGTGTTTCCGTGGTGTCATCGTCCTGGACCGGGACTGCGCGTTGGAGAAGGATGTCCCCGGTGTCGAGGCCGCGGTCAATCTTCATTGTCGTGACGCCGGTCGTGGGTTCTCCCCGGATGAGCGCCCATTGGATGGGGGCGGCGCCGCGGTACTTCGGAAGGAGGGAGGCGTGCAAATTGATACATCCGAAGCGCGGCAATTCGATCATCCAGGGAGGAATGATGTGCCCATACGCCACGACGACGACAGCATCGGGGCGCACCTCGGATATCCTGTCCTCGGTCGCCTGATCCTTCAGTTTGGGTGGCTGAAAAACTTCAAGGCCGGCCTTTTTCGCGGCCTCTTTCACGGGCGGAGACCGTCGCTGGTAGCCGCGCCCGCTCGGCTCGTCAGGGTTGGTAACGACCAGGTCAACCGCATAGCCTTCGGCGAGAAGCCTTTCGAGAGTCGGGACAGCAAATTGCGGCGTCCCGCAGAAAATCAGCCTCATAGGTGAGCTGTCCATCGTCAGGGGTCAAGTCCAACGGGGGCAATCCTCGGCTGCGGACTCGGGGCTCCGCGGCTCTACCATTCGCCTGCCTTCATCATTTTCTTCACCTTCCGCCTGATGGAATCGCGCTTCAGCTTGCTCAGGTGCTTGATGAACAGCACACCATTCAAGTGGTCGATTTCATGACAGAAGGCGCGGGCGAGCAGCGCCTCTCCCGCCAGAGTGATCTCATTTCCGAGCAAGTCTTGCGCCTGCACCGAGGCTCGCAAGGGCCTCTCGGTGACAGCGTGAAAGTCCGGCAGGCTCAGACAACCTTCCTCCTCCTGCTGCTTCCCTTCAGTCGAAAGGACGATCGGATTGGCCAGGACCAGTTTGGCGCTCGGGTCTTTGCCCAAACTGACATCAATCACGCAAAGCCTCTTCAGAATGCCAATCTGGGGCGCAGCGAGCCCCACGCCGTTCGCCGCGTACATGGTCTCGAACATGTCATCCACCAGCTTCTGGAGGTCGCCGTCAAACGTCTCGATGGGCTCGGCGGGTTTTTCGAGGACATCCTGGCCGTACTTTACGATGGGGTAGATCACGAGCCCTCAAAACCGCCTGACCTGCTCCATATAAGCTTCGAAATTACGGCGGGTCTCCTCGATTGAATCTCCGCCGAATTTCTGAAGGAAGGCCGAGGCCAGGACCAAGGCCACCATGGCCTCACCCACCACGGCTGCGGCCGGCACGACACAAACGTCGGAACGCTCGTAGGCCGCCTTCACCGCCTCTTTGGTCGTAAAGTCCACGGACTCAAGCGGCTGTCGAAGCGTGGAGATGGGCTTCACGTACGCGCGGACCACCACCTCCTCGCCATTCGTCATACCCCCTTCGAGCCCGCCGGCACGGTTCGACTTGCGGGTAAAGCGCGAATGGCCGGGGTCGTACCCGATCTGGTCGTGAACGCGCGAGCCCGGCATCATTGCGTTTTCGACGCCACTGCCGAGCGACACAGCTTTCACCGACTGGATCGACATCACCGCCTGGGCCAACGACCCGTCCAGTCGCTCATCCCACTGCGCGCAGGATCCAAGGCCGGGAGGAACGCCGTGCGCGATCACCTCGATCGTTCCGCCCACCGTGTCGCGGGCCTCGATGGCGCGGTCCACTTCCTCCTTCATCCGCGCTTCAATGGCGGGGTCAACGCAGTGCAGGACGATTTCCTCCCGGTCGCGCAAAGCCAGGATACGCTCGAAGGGCACAGGGTCACCGTCGAGTGCCACGCTCCCCAAGGCGACGACGTGGCTCGCGACTTCGATGCCAAATTCTCTGAGGAACAGTTTCGCCAGTGTACCCGCAGCCACGCGGGCGGCAG
>QHZM01000177.1 GCA_003224665.1 Acidobacteriota bacterium | reverse complement strand
AACACAACGGGAGTCTCGGCCGTGCGATGGTATGAGATACGCAACCCGAACAGCACACCCGTTGTGTACCAGCAAGGGACGTATGCGCCTGACGCGAGTTCCCGCTGGATGGGGAGTACCGCGATGGACAAGGTTGGCGATATCGCGGTCGGTTACAGCGTCTCGAGTCCCAACATACACCCGGCGATCCGCTTCACGGGACGCGTGCCTTCGGATCCTCTGGGAAGTCTTGAGGGCGAAGGGCGCATTTTTGAGGGAACGGGCTCACAGACACAAAACCTCAACCGATGGGGTGATTACACCAGCATGAGCATCGATCCTGTAGACGACTGCACTTTCTGGTACACGAACGAATACCTTCTGACCAACGGCACCTTCAACTGGAGCACTCGCATCGCTTCCTTCAAATTCCCAGGGTGCCTTTAAAACCCTCGCGCAGGGGAGTGTGACCTCAAAGATTCGAGTCTGAAGAGCTGACCCCCGGGAAAAGCGCAGGCGCCGCCTGCTTCAAGGCCACACACTGTTAGTTCTCGGAGCAGCCGGTCCCACCGATCTCAAAAGGGCAATCGAAATCCACCTCATGTTCGCCTGACCTTCTGGCGTCGCCCCGCCCGTTGCCGCCGGTGTTTTGTGATAGACTCTCGAAAGAGCGCACTCGGTTTTTCCCCTTTCATGGCACAGACATCAAAGTCCAGGCAGACGCTCAGGGAGATATGCCGCACCGCGGCGCGCGTCTTCTTTGAAAAGGGCTACGACGGCGCCTCCATGCAGGACATTGCAAAGGCAGTGGGCCTGACCAAGGCGGGGCTTTACCACCACGTTGGGAGCAAAGACCGCCTGCTCTTTGAGATCATGAACTACGGCATGGACATCCTGGACGACACGGTCCTCCGGAATGTACGGAATATTGTTGACCCGCGGGAAAGGCTCCGCCGCACGATCATCGGCCACATTGACTTGATTGTCCGCGCTCGCGACCGCGAAATCACCGTCATCCTGCATGAAAACCGCTCGCTCAAAGGGGCCCTGCGCAAGAAAATCAATGCCCGAAAAAAAGACTACATCCAATTTCTTGAGGAGACCGTCGCACAGGTGCAGGCGCAAGGCGCCGGAAAGCCTCTGGTCGCGCCTCGAATCGGCGCCTTTGCGCTGCTGGGAACTATCAATTGGATTTACCAGTGGTATGACCCCGAAGGACCGATCAACCAGAATGAACTTGCGCAGACTTTCGCGGACTTTTTCTTTCGAGGGTTGCTGGGCACCGTGTAGGCGCGACTTTGGAGCGGCCTCGCCTCAATTTTCAAGCCCGATTGTTGCTCTTTAGATTGAGATGATAGGATGAGCATTTAATTTTCAGATGGCGTAGGTGGCTTTCTCTATGGCCCTCCCAACCATTGCTTTCCAAGGCGAGCGGGGTTCGTTCAGTGAGGAGGCGGCCTATAAATTACTCGGCGGGAAAATGCGGATACGGCCCTGCGAGACTTTTGCTGCGACTTTTCGGAGTGTCGCGAACGGGAAAGGGAAATATTGCCTGGTGCCCATTGAGAACACGCTCGCCGGTTCGGTCTACGAGAATTACGACCTGTTGCTTGAGAATGACCTGCACATTGTCGGTGAGGTGAACCTTCGGATTGTGCACAACCTCATTGCGTTTCCCGGGGTGACGCTCAAGAACCTGCGCCAGGTGTATTCCCATCCGGTGGCGCTCGCCCAGTGCAGCAAGTTTTTCCTGCGCAGTCCGAAGGTGGAGCGAATTCCTTTTTACGACACGGCCGGAGCCGTTAAAATGCTGGTGGAGCGGCGGCTCCAGGAGAACACGGTCTCGAAGAAGGCCAACAAAGTTTCCATTGTGTTTTCCACCCGTAACGTCCCCGGCGCGCTCTACAAGTGCCTGAGCGTGTTTGCCCTGCGGGACATCGATTTGACGAAAATGGAGTCCCGCCCCCTGCGCGGCCGTCCGTGGGAATACTTTTTTTATCTGGATTTCGTCGGCAACGTGAGGGAAGAGCGCTGCCGGAACGCGCTGGCCCACCTGGGTGAGGTCACGAACCTCCTGCGCGTTCTTGGCTGCTATGAAAGGGCCCAGCGGTGACCTGCCTTTTCCGCCTCTAGAGCTCGGCGCCCGCCGGACAAGCTTCCCGTTCGAATCTGGTGCAGCCCATTACTTCACAAACCCGATGCGCCCGAATCGCGTCGGGACGTGGAAAGACGTGCCTTCGGGGATCGTGCTCCAGGAGATGAAACGCCGCTGCGAGTCGTCTCCCGGGCCGTCGGCGCGATAAAAGTTCACCCGCCATTCCGAGTTCGGGTTAATCGCCGGCACGCCGAGAGATCTTAGGGGGATTCGCATCTCGCACGTCCAGACGCGTTTCTGCGGGTCGATGCGCGTCGCGTGCTCGAAACTTGAATCCCAGGTCGCATCGTTGAAGGGGTCTTTATCTTTGTCAATTTCGAGGTCAATCCACTGGTTGTTCGGCGAAACTTCGAACTCGTAGTAGTGGTTGACGCGCTCCGGCTGCGGATTGATGAAGACTTCCACGACGTCCCGGTTCCACAGTTCCCACCGCTCTTTAATCGCGTCTTCACCTTCATAAATGTTCAGGCTTGTGTATCTGCACCAGAAGGCGAAGTAGACCTGGGAGGCCGTCCAGAAACTCGCCACTTTTGTTTCGGCCTCTGGGAAGGCCCGGCGGCCGGACATCTCATGATCGAACTTGACCCACTCGGCTTTCCGCCAGACTTTCTTGCCGAGGTTTCCGTCAGGGACGAAGTCATCGGACGAAAACTTGGAGTCAATCCGGACGTCGCTGGTATAGGGACTGGTCTCGGTCATGGCTCTTCCCGCCACTTCCGCTGAAAGTCGGTACGTCTTTTCGGACCTCGAGACAAGCTGGAGGAAGGCTTGGTTTCTCTCCACCGCTTCGGTGGCTGACTTTTCGAGAGGCGCGGCCCGAGCTGGAAAACGGTTCTGAGGCACTCGAGCCAGCAGCAGAGCGAGCGCGAGTGCCGGAATCCACAAGGCGAACATTCGGAAACGGCGAAAATGACGCATCGGCGAACTTGGTTCCTTCGCGGTCGCCGGGCGGGCGTTGATTTCAGCCGAAGCAGCTCGTCACGCCCGGGCCGGTCCGGAGACGGTCCACAGACGGGCATCGGAGGCCAACCGCCCGCACCGGTTCCCGAGAGAACCGAGTTACCAGGCGAG
The DNA here is from genome assembly GCA_003224665.1 of Acidobacteriota bacterium. Lineage (GTDB taxonomy): Bacteria > Acidobacteriota > Terriglobia > UBA7540 > UBA7540 > QHZM01. The sequence goes on along the minus strand of QHZM01000177.1, from coordinate 5,376 downwards.
TGCGTAGCGGTGTCCGCGGACGTCGGCGCCGGCGCGAATCACTCCCGTCGTCGGGTCATATTCGACCACGGTGGGTGCGGTCGGATTACTCCACTCAGTCCCCAGCACGATCTGGTGCCCTCGCCTCCGAAGTTCCTCGACGACGGCAGGCCGGAAGCGTTTCTCGAGGTCCAGCGCGAGCGGCCGGTCGTTGTGGTCGTCGAAGGAACTGTACATCGCCTCGGAATTAAAGCGCGGCGCCTCGACGGCCTCCTGGGGGTTCATCCCGAACTCGACCATATTCAGGAAAACCTGCAGCAGCGTCTGGTCCTGGCTGTCGCCTCCCGGAGTCGAGAACGCGAGCCAGGGCTTGCCATCCTTCAGGGCGATCGTGGGCGTCAGAGTGATCCGCGGGCGTTTGCGGGGCGCGAGTTGGTTGGGATGACCAGGGGTCAGGACGAAGCTCTGGCCGCGCTGGCTCAGCGGTATGCCAGTGTCGCCCGCAATCACCGCCGGGATCCACCCGCCGCTGGGCGTAGCCGAAAACATGTTTCCGGCTTTGTCGATCACATTGACGCACGTGGTGTCCTGGTGGTCGCCGTTCCTGTGTGAGAGCCGCGATCGGGCAAACTCCACCGGAGCCCGCGCGAGCGACCGCGCCGGGTCGCCCGGGATGTGTTCGGTAGACGCCTTCCCCGGATCGATCAGAGGGCGGCGGACATTAGCGTACTCCCTCGAGATGAGCCGTCCCGGGATCGTGTTGAACTCAGGGTCGCCGTAATAGGCGTCGCGGTCGGCGTATCCCAGCTTCATGGCTTCGACGACAGTATGAATGTAGTCTGCCGAATTGTGTCCCAGGCTTTTCAGCTTGAAGCCTTCAAGAAGATTCAGGTTTTCGAGGAAGACCGGCCCCTGACTCCAGAAGCCTGCTTTATAGACGTCGATGCCGCGGTACTTGGTCGTGAGGGGCTGCTCGGCTTTCGCGTGGTAAGCCGCAAAATCGCCTTCGCGCAGCAGGCAACCGGCCTGCTTGCAGAACTCGCTGACGCGGCGCGCGACGGGGCCGCGATAGAAATAATCGCGGACTGCTTCGATCGCCGCTGACCGGCCCCGGCCAGCGTTCTGTCGTTCTGCATCCGCCATCTCGCGGAAGGTGCGCGCCAGGTCCGCTTGGACGAAAATTTCGCCTTCTTTGGGGAATCGTCCGCGTGGCATGTAAACGGCTTTCGTGCTTGGCCAGTTCTCAAATACCGGACGGGCGCGAGCCAGATCGGCAGCGAGCGCTGAATCCAGGGGAAAGCCCTCCGCGAGTTCGATCGCGGGCTGGATGACGTCAGCGAGAGTCAACGTTCCATAGTTCTCGAGAGCAAGGAGGAGTGAATCGACGGCGCTCGGCAGGATGGCGCTGAGCGGCCCGAAGGACGGAATGATGCCGTTGTGGCCGCCTCCGACCGTGGCAACGCGCGGCAGTCGCGGATCGTCGCGGCCCAGTTTCTCGTAGAATTCGACCGTGGCCAGTTCGGGCGCGATTCCTGCCCCGTTGATGGCCACGACGGGCCCATCTTTCAGCTTGATCAAGATGGGACATTCTCCTCCCGAGCCAAAGCTCTTCATCTCCACGACCGAAGCCGCGAAGACGGTCGCGACTCCTGCGTCCACCGCATTCCCGCCCTTCTCGAGGGTCCTCAAGCCGGCCTCCGCCACGAGCGGATGGCCTGCCGCGACTACTCCGCGTTTTCCCGATACGACCGGCTTTAGCGTGGCAGCCACGGCGGCCAGGTTCGGGAACAAGAGGCCGCCAGCAACGACAAGCAACATCGACTTCTGAAGAAACCACGCGCTGGTCATCTTAGCTCTCTCTCCGGGACTCACAGGTTTCGAAGCGCGAACCGGCTGCTCCCGCGTCTGCATCAAGCGTTCGGGCCCGGCCGCATCGTCGCAGCGGGATGCTCGCTGAAAACTTCACGGGTGTCAAGTCGCGAGCGCGGGACAGTCGCGAGCGCTGAACGACACTGGCTTCCCTACCGGAATGCAAATCTCCGTGTTGTTGGACGAAGCAGACAGGCCGTCCCGAATAAATAGTTTGACGGAAAGTGAAAAAAAAAGTATAAGGCGGTTCTGCCGCACAGTTCGAGCTCAAATTCCCTTCGTTGCGTCAACGCCGGCTGGGACACAATTTTCCGGGGAGCGGGCATGAGTATCCTGAACCGAAGAAGATGGATTGAGGGAATAGGGGCAGCTTTTCTGGCCGGGCGGACGCTCCCGGGGGCACTTGCTCGGGGCGGCGACGGCGACGCGAATCGCGCGGGCAAAATGTCTCTCGAACTCAGCAAATTTCAGCCGAAGAGCATGCTTCACGTCCCGGAGACGAAAGTCACCCGCTCGCGCTTCCCGGTCATCGACGTTCACACTCATCTTTCCTGGGGAGCGGAAAGCAAGGACGGCGTTTCCCTCGGGGAGAAAATGCAATTCCTTGCGGCGCCGGAAGAGCTGCTGCGGGTCATGGACCGCAAAAACATCCGCACAATGGTTAACCTCACGGGTGGTGTGGGGGCCGGGCTCGAGGAAACGATCCGGCGATATCAGACTCCTTATCCTGATCGGTTTCTCGTCTTCACGGAACCCTGGTAAGTGGATGATCGGCGGTTCGATCCGATGTGGGAAGCATGCGGCGGCCTCAACCTGCCGGTGGCGATCCACGTTTCCGATCCGGAGGCCTTCTTTCTCCCCATCGATCGCTTCAACGAGAGGTTCGAGGAACTGAACAACCATCCGGACTGGTCGTTTTACGGGAAAGATTTCCCAAGCAACGCCGAGTTGCTCGAAGCCCGCAATCGCGTCTTCGCGCGGCACCCCAAGACGCAATTCATCGCCCTTCACGGGGCAACAACGCGGAGAACCTGGCGTACGTCTCGGAGTGCATGGACCGTTTTCCAAACCTGCACGTGGAATTGGGCGCGCGCATCGGGGAGCTCGGCCGCCAGCCCCGCGCCGCGCGTAAATTCTTCGACAGGTACCAGGCCCGCATCCTTTTTGGCACCGACGCCGTCCCTCACGGCGTCGAAACGCCCCAGCAGATCTTCGGCGACAATCTTTACGAAATCTATTATCGGTTCCTGGAGACGGAGGACGAATACTTCGATTACGCTCCGGCTCCGGTCCCCCCGCAGGGACGCTGGCGGATCTATGGTCTGGGTCTGTCGGAAACCATACTGCGCAAGGTGTACTACGAAAACGCCGCCCGTCTCCTCGGAGTTAAAGTGTGACCCCGAGCGGCAACCCGACGGGCCGCCTCCGAAAAGATTCTGCGTCGAAGGCCCGTCGTTCTCGCTGTCGGAGAGTGTGTATGGTTCTGTCGAATAAGCGAAAGACTTCAGGATTCATTGCATCTTGGCTGTTCGTGACGGGGTCGGCCGTTTCCGCGCAGGTCAAGAACGCCACCCGCGAAACACCCAAGGACGAAGATACCCTGCTCCTTCGCGATTTCGAACCGAAGTCGATGCTCCACCTGCCGGTCCATAATGTGGAGCGGGCCCGTTTCCCCGTGATCGACGTCCATAACCACGTCAACGACGCCAGACATCCGGAACGCGAGCACCTCCCACCTCAGCGCGTGATCGAGATCATGGACCGCTGCAATATTCAAAAGATCGTGATCCTGACGGGAATGTGGGGAGAGTCCCTCGAGAGGGTTCTGGACGAAATGGTGAAACGGTATCCCGACCGGTTCATGGTGTTCACGCAGATCGACTGGAGCAAGATTGACGACCCGGACTTCTCTCAGGAAATGGTGAAGCAGATTGACGACGCTGTGGAGCGGGGAGCGCGGGGGCTGAAGGTCCTGAAAAACTTCGGCCTCGAGGTGCGCGACAAGTCCGGCCGACTGGTTGCTGTGGATGACCCCCGCCTGGATCCTGTGTGGGAAGAGTGCGGCCGCCTGGGGATCCCCGTGGCGATCCACGTCACGGACCCGGAAGCTTTTTTCCTTCCCCTCGATGGCACGAACGAGCGCTACGAGGAATTGCTCGCTCATCCGGATTGGCATTTTTACGGGCCGCAAATCCCGAGCAAGGAAGCCATCCTCGCCGCGCGCGACCGGATGTTTGCCAGGCACCCGCATACGACCTTCATTGCTTTGCACGTCGCTAACTGGCCCGAGAACCTCGACTATGTTTCCAGCCTTCTCGACAGGCTGCGCAACGTAATGGTGGAGTTCGGCGCGCGCCAAGCCGAACTCGGCCGCCAGCCTCGCCGAGCACGGAAATTTTTCCTGGACTATCAGGACCGCATCCTCTTCGGAACGGATAACACGCCCGAGGAAGAAATGTATCGAAATTACTTCCGGTGGCTCGAGACTGCGGATGAGTATTTTGATTACGCGGGCGCGCCGGGGCAGGGGAGGTGGAAAATTTACGGGCTCGATTTACCCGACGAGGTCCTCGAGAAGGTTTATCATTTAAACGCAGAAAAGGTGTTCAGTCGGTTTAAGGGATTGCCCAAGACGGGTGGAAAGGGGCCGTGAAAATGGCATCCAGATTCGTGATGGGGTTCCGGCCCCTGAGGGCCGGAGGGCTGTTATTTGCGCTGGCAGCCCTCCAGGTGGCCGCCGGTTGCCGCAAAGATGCTTCACGAGGCGAGCCTTCTGCGAGTCAGCCGCAGTCTTCAACCGTCCAGGTTATGGTCAGTGCCGCAGGCCCGGCCATCATCAGGACTCCCGCCGCAGAGTTCGAAATATTGCCCTCGGGTTACATCCGCGCTTGCCTTCTCAAGGCTGGGCGCCGTTTAACTTTGGATGAACCTGGGACAATTGCCGGTGACTCCATGGTCATCGCCGGCGAAGAGGTCCGGGGTTTCACCCTCGACTTTGAGCACGCGAAAGTATCCGAGGCGCAGGGCAAGCTCGGCGCCCGCGGGAAGAGAGTCGAAATCAAAGGTCGAAGTTCAGGGGTGAATTCAACGGAAATCGAGAAGACGTTGGCGGTGGAAGTCTATGACGACTTTCCGACGCTCGCCGTGGCGTCCGTGGCTTACAAGAACTCGGGTCCGACGGAAGTCAGAGTTGACCAGGTCGTGGCCCGGGGACAGCGATTGAACGCCTCGTTGGCCGACCCTGGGGTCCCGTCTTACAGGCTGTGGTCATTCCACGGCTCGAGTTACGAATGGGGCAAAGACGACGTGAAGGAAATTTCCGCCAGCTTTTCTCAGCCGAATGTCATGGGCAAGCCGAACCGGCGCGGCGTGGGCGGCGGGATCCCCGTGGTGGCCTTTTGGACGGCCCCGGTCGGGGAGGCGATCGGTCACATCGAGACGCTTCCCCTGGTCCTTTCACTGCCGGTCAAGGTTGGCCCCGACGGCCGGATTAACGCCTCTTTGGTCCTGGAGCCGAAAAGCGTGCTG
>QHZM01000176.1 GCA_003224665.1 Acidobacteriota bacterium | reverse complement strand
TAAGCGCACTTCTCCACCGATACTCGGACGTTGTAGTCGGGCTCTTTGCTTTTCGGGTCAAGCCGCCGGCCGATCAGAACATTAGCCTCAGGCCAATAGGCCTGGAGGGTGCAGGGCGCGACATCGCGGAGGCTTCCAACACTCAAAGCCTGCCAGTTCATGGCCTCCGCTACGCCCCTTGCACACTTCTTGGGAAGAAAGTAGGATGCTAACTGTTCCCCTCGTCGTTTTGCGGCGCACGGACAGGGCCGCGCGAGCAAAGTTCGGAACGGAAGGTGCCGCATGACAAATGCCGCGAAGGGTCGGTTGGCAACCCCTCTCGTGCGCAAGAATGGGGAGTTGCGTCCCGCGGGTTGGGACGAAGCCCTCGACGTCGCCGTGGATGGGTTTCGCCGCTCGCTCGAAAAGCACGGGCCCGAAACTTTCGGCATTTTTAGTTGCTCGAAGACCACCAACGAACTCAACTTTCTAGCCCAAAAGTTCGCCCGCGTTGTCATCGGAAGCAACAACATCGACAGTTGCAACCGGACTTGACACGCCCCGAGCGTCGCCGGTCTGGCGGCGGTTTTCGGAGCGGGCGGCGGGACGAGCTCGTACCGCGAGGTGGAGGACACGGACCTCGTCATCCTCTGGGGCTCAAACGCGCGCGAAACTCATCCCATCTTTTTTCACCACGTGCTCAAAGGCGTGCGGAAAGGCGCCCGGCTTTACGTCGTCGACCCGCGGCGCACGAGCTCGGCGCGCTGGGCGGACGTCTGGCTGGGCCTCGACGTCGGCTCGGACATCGCGCTGGCGAATGCCATCGGAAGCGAGATCATCGCGGCGGGCCTCCAGAACCGGGCTTTTATCGAGAACGCAACGTCGGACTTCGGGGCTTATCGGGAAGCTGTCCAACCCTACACGCTGGAGAACGCCGAAAAACTGACGGGCGTCCCCGCGAGCGTCATCCGTGAACTCGCTCACGCTTACGCCCGCGCCGACCGGGCCCAACTCTGCTGGACGCTGGGAATCACGGAACACCACAACGCCGTCGATAACGTCCTCGCGCTGATCAATCTGGCGCTTCTCACCGGGCATGTGGGCCGCTACGGCTCCGGCGTAAATCCCCTGCGAGGCCAAAATAACGTCCAGGGCGGCGGAGACATGGGCGCCCTTCCCGACCGCCTTCCCGGCTTCCAGCACGTCGAGAATGCCGAGCTGCGTGCGAAGTTCGACAAAGCCTGGAACGTGAAGGTCCCTCCCAAGAAGGGATTGCATTTGAGCGGCATGTTCGAGGCGATGGAACTTGGGAAATTCCACGCCCTCTACGTGATTGGCGAAAACCCTTTGCAGTCCGAGGCGGACCAGCGGCGGTGCGAGCGCCTTCTGAGAGGACTCGAATTCCTGGTGGTCCAAGATATTCTTCTGACGCCGACGGGCGAGCTGGCCCACGTCGTTCTGCCCGCCGCGGCGGGTTGGTGCGAATCGGAAGGGACGGTCACGAGCAGCGAGCGGCGCGTCCAGCGCGTGCGCAAGGCCGTGGACCCTCCCGTGGGGGCGAGGGACGATATTGAAATTCTCTCGGACTTGGCCGGCCGTCTGGGACACCACTGGGGCCGGCTCACCGCCGAGGATATCTGGAATGAAGTGAGGCGGCTGAGTCCGGTGCACGCAGGGATGAGCTACGCTCGTCTCGAAGCCCTGGGCGGCATCCAGTGGCCCTGCTACGACGAGTCTCACCCGGGCGAGTTGTTCCTGCACAGCCGGCTGTGGCAAAGGCCGGTCGTGGGACCGCGGGCGCAATTCAGTGTGGTGGAATTCGAACCGCCCGTCGATGCTCTCGACGAGACCTATCCCATCCGATTGACGACCGGCCGCCGCTTGGATTCGTTCAACACGGGCGTTCAGACCTCCCGTTACCGGTCGCCGTTGCGCGAACCTGAGAGGCTGGACCTTTCGCCTGAGGACGGCGCGCGCTATGGCTTGACCGAGGGGGAACGCGTCCGCGTCAGCTCGCGGCGCGCCTCGGTGGAAGTTCAGGTCCGGTTTGATCCCTCCCTGCGACCCGGCCTGGCCTTCCTGACGATTCATTTCCAGGACGTCGTGGCAACCAACCTCCTGACGATTGACGCCACGGACCCGAAGTCCGGCACGGCCGAATTCAAAGCCACGGCCATCCGCATCGACAAGCTCGCCGAGCGACCCGGCGCCCAAGGGAGGGCTAGGCTTCAGCCAGCCCCGTAGGGTTTTATAGACGCGGAGACCCGCGTGCCAGGTCGGCCGCCCGTTTAGAGGCGTTCCTGCTCCAGAGGGCCCAGGGCGCGGCGAAGAGTCTCCGAGCCCGAGAGACGCTTCGCGGCCCTCAGCGGGACATTCGTCTGGAAGACCACCTTGGATATCCACCTCGCTAAAATCGAACCTGCACTCGAAGAACGCGAAGCCGTCAACTCTGTTTTGGGCGCACCTGAATCGGGATGGAGCGGAGGCGAGCGGCGCATCGACCTCGAAGGGCATTGCGCGTTCGGCGGTCACCGGTCGCAAGCGCAACGCCACCTGCTTCTGCCGGTCCTGCACGCCATACAATCGCGGCTGGGCTGGATCACACCCGGCGCCCTCAATTACACCTGCCAAAGGCTTGACCTGCCGCCTGCCGAAGCCTACGCCGTGGCGAGCTTCTATGGGCTCTTCTCGTTGACCCCGCGCCCGCGTCGAGTGCTCCATATCTGCGACGACATTGCGTGCATGACCCGAGGCGCCGAGGAGCTCTGCGGCCGGGTCGAACAACGGCTCGGGCCTCCCTCAACGGATACGCTCGACGGAAAAGCCACTTGGTATCGAAGCCCCTGCCTCGGACTTTGCGAGCGGGCGCCGGCCGCCCTGATATCGTTTGCCGGTGAAAGACCCTGCGAAGGAGTCTTTGCGCCGGCGGATCCAAATCGAATCATTGCGGCCCTGCAAGCGGAGGGGCGCGACGCCGCGAGAGAGTCTCCCGACCGGTTTGATGTGAAAGCCTCGGTCCCTCAGGCCGGCCAACCGGGACTGACGCTGCTCAAGCGCGCCGGCCGGATCGACGCGGAAAGCATCGACGACTATCGGGCTCAGGGGGGCTTCGAGACGCTGCGCCGCGCGTTTTCGCTAGGCCGAAGCTGGGTTGTGCGCGAGGTCTCGGCATCCGGGCTTGTAGGACGAGGCGGCGCGGCCTTCCCGACCGGCAAGAAATGGGACCCCGCGAACCGGCCCGTTTATCTGGTGTGCAACGCCGATGAGTCCGAGCCCGGGACTTTCAAAGATCGGGTCGTGATGGAAGCCGACCCGTTCTCCGTCATCGAGGCGATGACCATCGCGGGCTATGCGACCGGCTGCGAGCGCGGATATTTATACCTGCGCGGCGAGTATCCGCTGGCCGGCGAGCGCCTCGCGCATGCAGTCACGATGGCGCGCCAGCGGGGATTCCTCGGCGACGACATTCTCGGCCAGGGCGTTCGGTTCGACGTCGAAATCCGGCGCGGCGCCGGCGCCTACATCTGCGGCGAAGAAACGGCGCTTTTCAACTCGATCGAGGGGTACCGCGGCGAGCCGCGGAACAAGCCGCCGTTCCCGACTCAATTCGGCTTGTTCGGTAAGCCGACCGTCGTCAACAATGTCGAGACGCTCATCAACGTCCTCCTGATTGTCGAGAAGGGCGGCGAGCGCTTTGCGACGATGGGCACCTCCGGCTCCACCGGTCCGAAGCTCTTCTCCGTTTCGGGTCATGTGGCTCGGCCGGGCGTTTATGAAGTCCCCTTCGGCGCCACTCTGAGGCAACTCATTGAGCTCGCGGGCGGCGTTTCGGGGAGCGGGCGCTTGCAGGCCGTCCTGCTCGGCGGCGCAGCCGGAACGTTCGTTTCACCCGGGGAACTGGACACCCCGCTCACGTTCGAGGGCACCCGAGCCATCGGAGCGGTCCTGGGATCGGGCGCGGTCGTGCTTTTTGACGATACCGTCGACCTGCGCAAGGTTCTCTTGCGAATCGCCGCTTTCTTCCGCGACGAGTCCTGCGGCCAGTGCGTTCCCTGCCGTGTGGGGACGGTGAGGCAGGAAGAGCTCTTGCAACGCCTCGCGCGGGGCCGCCCCATCGGGTCGACGGAGGAGGAGCTCAATTTGCTCAAGGAAATCGCACAGGCGATGCGCGATGCCTCGATCTGCGGGCTGGGCCAGACGGCTTCAAGCGCCGTCGAGTCGGCGCTGCGGCGCTGGCGGCTGTTCCCGCCGGGTGCTTAGAGTAACGTCTCAAATCAAAACAAGAGCCGTATGGACCAACGCGACCAAAAAGATCCGTGGCTTTCCCACCAGCCGAGACCGCCGGTAATCCCCACCCCGCGCGGCCCCGTTCCTGTCCCCCCTACCTTCCCGCCGCGACGGCAATTGAGCTTGACCGTCAACGGCCGAAAAGTTTCCGTGGCCGAAGGCACCACTCTGCTCGAGGCCCTGCGGGGGATAGGCATTGACACGCCGACCCTCTGCTACCTTGAAACGCTGACTCCGGTCAATGTGTGCCGGATCTGCGTCGTCGAGGTCGAAGGGTCGCGGACGCTCGTTCCTGCCTGCTCGCGCAAAGTCGAAGAGGGGATGGTCGTGAAGACGGACACGGAGCGCGTTCGTCTCAGCCGGCGGCTGGTGGTCGAATTCCTGGCTTCCTCGGTGGACGTTTCAACCTCGCCCCAAATTCAGGCCTACATGAATCGGTACGGGGCCCGTCCGCAGCGGTTCGGGCCCGCGAGCCCTCCGGCGGGCCATCGAGACGCGGCTCGCGCGGGTTACCACGAAGCGACGGACGGGTCTCGAGCCGCGACCGTCGGGCAGCCCGTCAAGAAAGATAACGAGCTCTATTATCGCGATTACGGCAAATGCATCCTCTGCTACAAGTGCGTCGAGGCGTGCGGCACCGACGCGCAGAATACCTTCGCAATCGCCGTGGCCGGCCATGGCTTCGAAGCGCGGATTTCCACGGAGCATGCGATTCCCCTTCCGGAGTCGGCCTGCGTCTACTGCGGAAACTGCATCGGAGTCTGTCCCACCGGGGCGCTGATGTTCGCGAGCGAATACGAAATGCGCCAGTCAGGGACCTGGGATGAGTCGAGACAGACCCAGACCGACACGATCTGCCCGTATTGCGGTGTGGGATGCACCACGACCCTCCACGTTCAGGACGGGAAAATCGTCAAAGTCACCTCACCTTTGGACAAGGACGTGACGCGCGGCCATCTCTGCGTCAAAGGACGCTTCGGCTGGCAGTTTGTCCAAATTCGCGACCCCGGGAGTGAAAGGCGCTGACCGGAGATGCGAGTTCCCGACCAGGTCCCGCAATTGGCCGCCCGAAAAGGCGCGGATGTTTTCGCCTGTCGCCTCCAGGATGCGCTGGACGGCTTCGCGGCTGTTGAAGGCGATGTGTGGCGTAATGACGACGCTATCCCGGTTTAGGGAAGCTACGCACTTCATCAGCTCGAAAGCAACGAGCTCCGTGCCACTCACGATTTCACGACTTCGAACGTGAATTCCATTTGCTTGCCGCGAATGATAAAGCATAGATACTGCTCCCAAAAGCGCCGAAACCACTCGAAACGGTTCACGAGCCACTGAAACCCAAGGCATTTCCACAATCTCGCTAGCTCAACGTGCGAAGAGACCTCCCGCACTTCGAGTCGGGTGTACCAATTGCGCTCGTGGTGGAGCCCACGGGTGGTCCAGTACCGAAACGAATAGGAATTCAAATGCCAGCGGTGGGTGGGGTCACGCCAGGAGCTTGAATCTGTGTAGTGTGGCGTGACCAGGTGGAGTCGTCCCCCAACGCGTGCGATACGGTGAATTTCCGCGATCGTGCGCAGAATGTCGTCCACATGTTCGATGACATGGACGGCTCGAACTTCGTCAAAACTACAGTCAGGGAAAGGCAGGGGATGATTCAAATTGCCAATGACGTCTGTCCCGATGGCATCCCGGTTCCAATCCACTCCGATCGACCCTGGAGCTTTATTGAGGCCACAGCCTAAATCAAGCCTGCGCTTCAAGGCACTCTCCCCTCAGCCCCTGTTTCACGCCTCAAAGGTAACAAGCCGTCAGCTTTCAGCTAGGACACTGCAGTGCTCTGGCTGATTGCTGAGGGCTGACCGGTCCTACCTGAACGTCAAACCAAAGCGGAAAGCAACGAAACTGAACTCAGCGAGATTTGGGTATGTGAATCTGAGGATGCGGCCACCGTGGCCGTAGTACCGAACGTCAAAGCGCACGCCCACATGCTTCGCCCCGAACAAGTCGACGCCGCCCCCGACATTGAAGCCATCCGTAGTTACATCTTTTCCCCGATCCACGGCGTTATGCCCGAAGAAAAGCGTATAACCGCCTGCCACAAACGGCGAGGCGTTGCCCTGGATCTTCTTGGGAAAAAAGTGGTAAGAAACATCGGCCGACCCCAGCCCAGTCATATTAGATTGGCCGTAGTTATCGGTCGTGGTCAATCCTCCGGCTGCAACTTCGGCGCCCAAGCCCAAACCCTTGGCGATATAAGCTTCCCCGCCGAAACCGGCGGTTAGTCCCATACTGTGCGTCCCGCCGCCAGCAAAGACATATCCCACGCCCCGTGGCTGATAATCTGCGTTCTGTGCCGACGCGAGGGCCGACACCATGAGCAATAAAGCTGCTTCCGCGATTAGCTTCCGCAAGTCCGCCTCGACACCTCGACATATATAGAGTTACGAGCCATGCTCTCCCCGCCATGACAGTTGCTAGTAGCTCGCCACCTGACTACTAACCACCTGCCACTATCTTCAAAACCTCATGGCATCCGAGGATTATGCTGAAGCTTTTTAACTTGCGGGCGTCCCGGGAAGTGTCGCAGAAGAATGAAAAGCAGCGCGGTCACTCCAAGCAAGGTCACGCCCGCCCAAAAATAGACCGGAAGGTGCACGGACAGGTCGTAGCCGGGCAGGAACCGGATGGCCATCAGAAAGTCGAGAAGGTCTCGAGCTTGGCTCCAGTGGCCTTTCACGATTGCGCCTTGGAAGATGTACCAATACGGGCGATAGGTTAGGTAGATTGTGGCGGAGGAGACCAACAAACCCACCGCGCTGGTGAAGGCAATCGCCGTCACGCCAGGCCTCGCGCGCCGGGACTGCCCGCCCCGCAGACGGTCGGCGATCAGAATTGATGCTGCGACTACCAGAAACCCGGAGAAGATGAGCACCGACAGACTCGAAATTTGCAGAACGGCGGCGTTCCGGCTGGAAATTTCCCGCCCAAAGACCCATTCCTCGCGAATACTTGTCTGCTCTCGGCCGGCAGGGTCGAACTTCGCTGCGAGGTAGCTGAAAAGTGCGGCCTCGGCGTGGTTTCCTTCCTTCGCGGAAAGCGCCTGGAGTTGCTTATAAGCCATCGCTTGAAGCGTTGTACTCGCCCAGAGTCCGAAACCGGGCTGTCGGTGAGAATCGATCACCTGGCCGAAGCGCGCCACAGCCCAGTATTTTTCAGCCGCGCCCTTGCGGTCGCCTCTCGATTCCAACGTCTGCCCCGATCGGAGAAGGGATTTTGCGTAAAGCTGAGAATCGAAGTATGCGTAGCCTGTTATGCCCGGCTCCCCTCCCAGAAGTAACGCAAGCGGGTCGTTGAAGCCATAGCGGGGCACCACTCTTCGGTCGAGTTCCTTCAAACGGTCGCTGTAATCGTCAAACCTCTGTGACGCGAACGCGGCTGCCATGGCGCTTTGCCAAGCTCGGTCCTCTTCCAATTTGCTTCGCCATAACTCTGGCGGCAGCTTGGATGCTTCCTTCAGGTGATCCATTTCAATCGATGTTGCCTTAATCAAGGGGAAGAGGGCGTTCTGTGGGTCCCAGCGCTCGAGCCCGGGGACCCACTGGCGGATCTCGGGAAGTTGGGGTTGACGCGCCGCCACAACCGCGTGCACCCAAAGCAGGTTTGGGTCGAGGCGGACAGCCTCCTCAGCAAGTCGCGCGCTCTCGCGAGCTTCCCACGGCGACAATCTGGCCGCAACGAAGACCAGCCCTTCAGGATCGTGTTGCATCTCCGCCCTTTTGGCGAGAGCCGCTAGCCGTGGCTGGGCATTCAGTCCCCTCAGATGAAATACCACGCTCCACGCCTCCAGCGAGACTCGCATTCCCTGCCGGAACGGCGGTGCGGCAAAAAACAACAATCCCGCCAGAACGAATCCGCCGCCGGCGACCAAAGCGGCTGTGCGCGGCGAAACGTTTTTGGCGAAGAGCCCCCCGTCGGGCGCGATGCCAGGTCGGCGGCCCGGGAAGATAAGAGATAGCAGAGCGTGTTTCGCCATAACGGTTGCACCTCCGAGCGCCCACATCAGTCCCGACCAAGCGCCTTCCACGTGGATGAGCTCGCTGCGCATCGCCAGGCCCCATTCGCGCGCGTCGGGCGGCGCAATGCGAATCGCGGATTTCATGAGCACTGTCGCAGCGCGACGGAGATGCGTCTCCAGCATCGGCTTACCCTTTGCTTAATGCGGGCTGGCGTGACCAGGTTGTGTGGCGCTCGGCCAGCTTGGAGCGAGCGAATTCCAATCCATTTGGCGTCAACCGGTACGTGTGCCGCGGCGGTACGCCGTCTTCTGTCGCCACCCAGCGAGCTTCCAGCAACTTGCGCATTTCAAGGCGCATGAGAATGGGGTAGAGCGTCCCGGACTTCAACCCGGTTACACGGCTCAGTTCGTATCCGTAGCGCCAGTCGGTGGGGTGCTCCACGAAGCTTTCCAGCACCGCGAGGGTCTCAGGCGAAAGGCGGAGCGTCTTCATGGATGTATCTCTACATATATAGATATAAGTTGTCAAGCCTTTTCTGTGCTTTCTTTGGGTAGGGTGCGAAGAACGCCTTCCTCAATCTTCAGCGCAGCCAGGAGCTAGCGAGGGATATTCCTCTCCCTCGCGCACCGAACCGCCTCCCTCGTTCAGGGGGAATTTGGACTCTGAGCGGGCGTGGCCTGATTCAGTCGCCGCCCACGAGGTTCCGCGGCTGCCCGCGCAGGTAGGCGCGGATGTTTTCGGCTGTCGCCTCCAGGATACGCTGGACGGCTTCGCGGCTGTTGAAGGCGATCTGTGGCGTAATGACGACGCTATCTCGGTTGAGGAGCGAGTGGTTGAGCGGGGAATGGGTGAACACCGAAACAACCCCCGCCTCCTGCCGCCCGCCAGGGGTTTGCTCGGCGAGGGGTTGGGTGGAGAGTTCGAGCGCATGCCCGTCGAATGAGGTTTCCTTCAGAAGGGTTTCTTCCCACCCTTCGAGTTCGAAAAAAACAATCCTATCTCTTCCCCCTATTTCGGGGGCGCCATCCAGTTCGGCAGCCCCTCAACCTCGCGGCCGCGGGTATCGGGCTTCGACGGTCGTGCGCATGCCGCCGCGAGTCGAAAATTCCCCCCGCACGACGGCCCATTTCGGCCGGCAGACCCGCGCCACGTCGTCCAAAATCCGGTTCACCGCATTCTCATAAAAGATGCCGAGGTTGCGATAGGCAAGGATGTAGTACTTCAGCGACTTCAGTTCCAGGCACTGCTTTGCCGGTAGATAGTGGATCGTAATCGTCCCGAAGTCCGGCAGTTTCGTTCGAGGACAGATGGACGTATATTCAGGGATCGAAATTTTGATTTCGTAGCCTTCGTATTGGTTCGGCCACGTCTCGATTGCAGGCAGGCGGGCATCAATCCCTTTATGCGCGTGTTTGGCTGTATATTTTCCCTCGGCTTCGGGCATTTCCGGACCTCCACTGTTCCTGACTTCGCAAGGTATCAATAGAGTGTAGCTTTTTTCTTGGACCCTTGAGCTTGTCCCGATAGCTTGCCTGCGGCGGCGGTTGGCTCATGAATTTACTCCATTAATGTAGCGGGTCCCAAGAATTAAGTGTAGATTTTTCAACAAGTTAAAATTCGCAGTTGACAACGACATGCTCAATAAGTATTATAATTTCCGACTAACCTCCAGGCGTATCGAATCTGCCTGAAGTTTCTGGAGGCGCGTCGTAGCGTAAGCACCCAGAGGGAGGGGGCAGCAGATGGGCAAGATTATTGGGATCGACCTTGGAACAACCAACTCCGTCGTCGCAGTAATGGAAGGCGGTGAGCCGGCCGTCATCGCAAACCCGGAGGGGGGACGGACGACCCCCTCGGTGGTGGGGTTTTCGAAAACCGGCGAGCGTTTGGTCGGACAAGTGGCCAAGCGGCAGTCTATCACCAACCCGGAAAACACGGTTTACTCCATCAAGCGATTCATGGGCCGCCGCTTCAACGAAGTGCAGGCCGAGATCAAGACGGTGCCCTACAAGGTGGTCGCGGCGCCGAATGGCGACGTGCGCGTGATGGCCCAAGGGAAGGAATTTTCGCCGCCGGAAATCTCCGCCATGATTCTGCAAAAAATGAGGGACGCGGCAGAGCAATATTTGGGTGAAAAGGTTACTCAGGCGGTCATCACCGTCCCCGCCTACTTCAACGATGCCCAGCGTCAGGCGACCAAGGACGCCGGTAAGATCGCCGGCCTCGAGGTCCTGCGGATCGTGAACGAACCCACGGCTGCGGCGTTGGCTTACGGACTCGATAAGAAGAAGGACGAGACGATCGCCGTGTACGACTTCGGCGGCGGGACTTTTGACATTTCCATACTCGAAGTGGGCGAGGGGGTGGTCGAGGTGAAGTCGACCAACGGCGACACGCACCTCGGCGGCGACGATATCGACAAGCGAATTATCGACTGGATTGTGGAGGAGTTCCGGAAGGACCAGGGCATTGATCTCGCGAAGGACCGCATGGCATTGCAGCGGCTCAAGGAGGCGGCGGAAAAAGCCAAGATGGAGCTCTCCACCGTCCTCGAGACCGAGATCAACCTGCCCTTTGTTACCGCCGACGCTTCGGGTCCGAAACACCTCGCGATGAAGCTGACTCGTGCCCGGTTCGAGCAGATGTGCGAGGACATCTTTCACCGTTCGGTGGGGCCTGTGAAGCAGGCGCTCCAAGACGCGGGGATAGGCCCCGAAAAGATCGATGAAGTGGTGCTGGTCGGTGGCTCGACGCGCATCCCGCGCATCCAGCAGATCGTGCGCGACCTCTTCAGCGGGAAAGAGCCGCATAGGGGCGTGAACCCGGATGAGGTGGTGGCGGTCGGCGCGGCAGTCCAGGCCGGAGTGCTGGCCGGTGAAGTGAAAGACCTGTTGCTGCTCGACGTCACCCCGTTGACGCTCGGGGTCGAAACGCTGGGCGGCGTGTTCACGCCGCTGATCCAGCGTAACACGACGATTCCGACCAAGAAGAGAGATACTTTCTCGACGGCGGCCGACAACCAGACTTCGGTGGAAGTCCACGTCCTGCAGGGCGAGCGCCAGATGGCGAAGGACAACCGGACGCTGGGAAAGTTCCACCTGGTGGGCATCCCCTCCGCCCCGCGCGGCCTCCCGCAGATCGAGGTCACTTTCGACATCGATGCCAACGGCATCCTGAACGTCTCGGCGAAAGACCTCGGGACCGGCCGGGAGCAGAAAATCACCATCACGTCCTCGAGCGGTCTCAGCAAGGATGACGTGGACAAGATGAGGAAAGAAGCGGAACTCCATGCCGACGATGACCGCCGCTTGAAGGACGAAGTGGAAGTCAAAAACCGGGCCGATTCGTTGGTGTACTCGGTGGAAAAGACGCTCAAAGAGAATCGGGACAAGATTTCCGAGCCCGACGCGAAGAACATCGAGGGCGCGCTGGACGAAGCCAAGAAAGCGATTCAAGAGGGCGACATGGTCCGGATCAACGCGGCGGTGGACCGCCTGACCCAGGCTTCGCACAGGCTAGCCGAAGCGATGTACAAACAGACGTCGGCCTCTCAGCCGGCTCCGGAGGCTGGCGCCGCGCCCGGGGGCGCCTCCTCGGCCGGCGACGGCCGCAGCAAGCCGAAGGCGGAAGGCGAGGTCATCGACGCGGAAGTGGTTGACGCGGACGAAAAGAAAAAGAATTGAGGCTGGCGGCCTGCGGGCCTTCGAAGGGCGGACTTTCGAGGCCGAAGGCGAATTGATCATAGCAATTCGGCGAGATGGGCGGAAGACGACGCAATCTTTGGGAAGGGCCGTCCAGGAGAAACCGCGCGTGGAGCAGCGAGTCCAGGTCGGGGTTGAATGTCCGCAGTGCCACTGGCGGCATTTCCTTGAGGTCGAGATGGACGAGAAGTTCCTGAACACCCCGCTCGCCAGGGAGATCCGCCATCATCTCGAGGCCTGGATCGCCTCACGCTGCCCCGATCATCTTGGGCTGATTTCGAAGTTCAGCAAGAACTGACGAGCTGTCCGGCACGCGGGACGTTGCGAGAAAGAGGCGTGAAAATCGGACTTAAAACGCGGCGGCCCTCGCGCGACGCTTTGAGATTCGGAGGCGAATTCCGGGGAAGGGTTTGACTCCTGGCGGACTCCAAAGACCGCCAGACCCTCCCCCAATGACCACCGATGCCTGTCGGAACCCAGAAAAACTACTACGCGATTCTCGGAGTTGATCGCCAGGCCCGACCCGAGCAGATCCGCAAGGCCTACCGGCGCCTGGCCAGGAAATATCACCCCGACTTGAATCCCGGTAACAAATCGGCTGAAGAGAAATTCAAGGAAATTTCCGAGGCCTATGAAGTCCTGAGCGACGAGAAGAAGCGGCAGATTTACGACCAATACGGATTTTACTCTGACAACATCCCGCCCGAGGGTCGCGGTTCAGCGACGGCAGCGGGCGCGCCCGGGTTCGATTTTTCCGGCTTCGACTTTTCCGATTTCGGGGGAGGGGGAGAGAAGCAGGTCGGTTTCGGCGAGTCCTTCCGAGACATCTTTTCCCAGTTTTTCTCGCGAGGGGAGGATGCGGGAGCGCTGCGAGGGCGCGCGGCGCGAGGCAGTGATATCGAGCATCGCATGCGCCTGGGTTTCTGGGACGCCGTTCGAGGCACTCAGGTGCGTTTCACGGCCGCCCGCGATGTGGCCTGCAGCACCTGCCAGGGCACGGGCGAGGCCGGCGGCAAGAACGTCTCCTGCGCTGCTTGCGGGGGCACCGGAAAAATCAAGCGCCAGGCAGGAGTGATGCGGTTTTCCGGCCCGTGTCCCGAATGCAAGGGGACGGGCTTCGAAAGGCAGCGCTGCGCGGCCTGCGGAGGGCAAGGTTATTTTCGAAGGCCCGAGACATTTGACGTGCGCATCCCGCCGGGCGTGGACACTGGCTCGCGAGTCCGCGTCCCGGGCAAGGGCAACTCCGGGGTCAAGGGCG
>QHZM01000140.1 GCA_003224665.1 Acidobacteriota bacterium | reverse complement strand
GTCCTCGACCATCGCCTTTTCGAGAAGCGCATTCCTGCGCGGCAGTGGACCGGAGAGGGCGATCCGTTCACCTTCGACTACGGCTATCGGTCCCCCATAGCCGCTCGAAAGCCGAACGGCCACATCAAGCTTGTCCACGCCCTCTCCCTGAAACGCGACCCGGACGTCGCAGACCTGCTCGGCATCAAGATTCGCCGGGTCCGCGAAAAAGAGCCGGCCGAACTCACCGCGGTCGTCGAGGCCCTGCCCTCTGCGGCGGATGAGGTGGCGTTCTACTCTCACCGCGTGCTCCTCGACCACGAAATCGCCATCCAGCCGCTCGCCGCGGTTGATGAGTTCGCGCTGTCCGTCCGCCGCGAATTGTCCGCCTGAAGGAAAAATCAGATTGGTTGTATACTCTGGTGAAGGCTTGGCCGCGAGCCGGGGGCGGGCCGCAGCCGCAAAAAGCGAGGCTGGATGAGCTTGTCGCTCAAGGTGGAATGTTATTCGGGGTACAAAGCCGACGAGCGGCCTCTGCGGTTCTCAATGGGGAGAGCTACCGAGCGGACGCTCGAGGTGAAGGAAGTTCTCGACCGGTGGTACGGGGTCGGGTACTCGTGCTTTAGAGTCCAGGCCGATGACGACAATATCTATATCCTCCGCCATCATGAGGCAGAGGATGTCTGGACGCTCGACTCATTTCGGCGCGGCCAGAGCTGACAGTTGGCCGCCCCCGAAGCGTTGGGCCAAGCCGGAGCGGGCTGGACAAGAAACATAGCGCGCTCGTGAAATAAGACGAAGGGCACAAGCGGGCATTTCCCTGAAGCTCCAAGGTCACAAGGTAATTTGCTTTGATTCCTGCGGAAGTCCTGAGTCCAAGGGGCTGGAATTGGGGCTCGGTCTTGTCTTTTGAGTTGCGTTAACTTATTGATTTTACATAAGTTATTAAGTTTTAGCGCCCGGGCTCCTAGCGCCGGGTGCGTTTGCCTTTGGAGGACCGCGGACGCATAAGTCCGGGCTATGACGGCGCATATTGCGCCACGGACGAAATGAAGCGCGGGAAACGGGGCAACGATCCCGAACGCGCGCGAATCTCCATAGCCTGTAGCGCCGGCCGCGCGAGGTCGGGGAGAAGCCGGCGGGCGCGATCTCACGGAACGGGCTGCGGCGTCCAGAGCGACTTTGGGCCGACCCGGCGCTCATGACCCACCAGCGCCGTTCTTTGCGTGCCTAACCAAGGGGAATGTTTTAAGTTAAACCAATTGGAGATATCCGCCGATTGATTCTGGTGTGCGACCAGAGGAAGGCCCCGCAGTGAGCCGAGAGACTCGGCCTAAAGGCGAGTACGCGATCTCCGTCGCTCTTGCCGGAGCGGTTGTCCTGACGGCCCTGATGCTTTTCACCAAGTGGCAGCCCTCCGGACTCAAGGACGTGGCGACTTCAGCCGAGGAATTCATCCTCACAACCACCGGCATAGGCAGCCAGGTGCCTGATATTTCCGGCTTCGAAAAGTTGAAGACCTATCGCCTGGGTCAATATCGCGCGGGACTCTACCGAACGAGCCCTGCCCCGCTGCTTTTCGCCGCCGGCCGGTTCGTCATTTACAACCCGAATAACCAACCCGTCTTCAAGCTGGACACCCTCGAAGGCTCGAAAGACCCCTGGACGACTCTTTACGATTTCACGGGGCGGCTGGGGCTGACCGCGCCCGGCAGCCATCCGCGGCCCTCTTACACTCGAAACCTGACAGGTAACGGAGTCCCGGACATCGTTGTGGGCCAGTATTCCGGCGGCGACCATTGCTGCACGACAGCCTCGGTGATCGAACTCGGGAAAGATTCGGTCAAGCTCCTGGGCACGCTCGAAGGGCTCGATAGCCTGCCGTTCGAGGGAATCGAATTCCGCAAACTCGACAAAGGGTCCGAGTGGAATATCCTCGCCCAGCGGAGATACAGCACGATGTGCGGTTCCTATGAGGACGACGCGGATGTTCTCTCGGTCTATGCGTATTCGGACGGCCAGTACAGCGATCAGACGACCCGGTTCTCGAGTTTTCTCGACGGCATCCTGCACCAGAAACTCGAGCAGTGGGCCCATGTGAAGAAACGAACTCTCCAGCTCCTCCAAACCGTGGCAATCCAGTACGCCATGCTCGGTCAGGTTGAAGAGGCGAAGCAGTTCTTCACGACGAACCTGACGGAGTTTCTTCCCTACCTTCAAAATAAAAACGTTGACGCCAAAGCCTGCCAGGAGGACCTGGAAGTCCTCCTGGACCAAGTCCCCAACGCTTCGCCCTGAACCGCAGCGGACTTCCTCCGCCGGCCGCGGGAGGCTTCGGCCCCGTTAATTAACTCGAAGCCTTCACACCACCCGCGGTCTCTTCGTTTTGAATTCCTGATCAGAACTTTGTCGGCGCCTTTGCAGAGGCCGGCGCGGGTGCGACCATGCGCCCGCCGGGAGTATGGGGGAGAAGAACGTCGCTGTGGGCAGGATGACAGGCTATTGGCGGGGGCGCGCTACAAGACCGGTTCTTCCCAGCTTTCGAAGACTTGTTTCACTCGCCCCATGAACTGGTCAGCCACCGCGCCATCAATCACGCGGTGGTCGAAGGAAAGCGCCAGATAGACCATGGGGCGGATGGCGATGGCGTCGTTGCGGACGACCGGGCGCTTTTCAATCACTCCTACGCCCAGAATCGCCACCTGCGGCTGGTTGATAATCGGCGTGCCCAACAGGCTGCCGAAGACGCCGGGATTCGTGATGGTGAACGTTCCTCCCTGGACGTCCTCGACGCTCAGGCGTTTCGACCGGGCCCGTTCCGCAAGGTCCTGGACCGCGCGCGCTATGCCGAGGAAATTTTTCTCATCCGCGCGCTTGATGACGGGAACGATCAATCCGGTCTCTAGGGCAACCGCGACACCGATGTTGACGTCCCTTTTGTAAACGATGTTGGTCGCTTCCAGCGAGGAGTTGAAAATGGGGAACTCCCTGATTGCCTCGAGGGCGGCGCGGATGAGGAAAGGCGTATAGGTCAGCTTCAGGCCATTCCGCCGCTCGAATTCCTGCGCGTGCCGTTCCCGCATCTCGACGACCTTTGTCATTTCCACTTCAAACACGGTGGTGACGTGGGCGGAGGTCCTTTTGCTGGCCAGCATGTGCTCGGCGATTTGCCGGCGCATGGGGGTCATGGGGACGACATGGGTGGGGCCTTCGAAAACGATTTTCGGAGCCACAGGCAGGGGAGCCGTTGGCGCTTCAGGCGGCGCGGCCAGCGCGGCACCCCGAGCGGCGCGGCCTTCGGCCAGGTGCACCAGGACGTCCTTCTTGCTGATTCGCCCGCCGAACCCCGTGCCGCGGACGAGCGAGAGGTCAACGCCGCGCTCGCGGGCGAGCCGGCGCACCAGAGGTGACGACCTGACTTTCTCTCCTCTGCCCCTCGCACTCGGCGCGGGACCGGGCGGCGCAGCCACCGCCGTGGACGCGGGGGGCAAAACAGCGGCTGGAGCCGCGAGATTTTTCCCGGCCTGCGTTCCCTCTACTTTTCCCGATTCCGCTTCCGCGCCTTCGCCGTCAATCAATGCGACGACGGCGTTCACCGGGACCGTCTCATTCTCCTGGACGAGGATCTTCGCCAGCATGCCCGCCGCAGGTGCAGGGATTTCCGCGTCCACCTTGTCCGTCGAAATTTCAAACAGCGGCTCGTCGCGTTCGACGCGCTCGCCCACTTTCTTGAGCCATTTTGTTATGGTCCCCTCGGCGATGCTCTCACCCATCTGCGGCATGATGACGTTCGTGGGCATCAGCTCACCTCATTGAGCCATCGGGCCATGGGGTGATTGAGCGATTGAGCCACCTGTTCTTCTCCGGCAATGATTCAATGTCCCGATCACTCAACGACCCAATCTAATACGCCGCCAGCTTGCGGGCAGCCTCGATCACCTTCTGCTTGTTCGGCAAGAAGTACTCTTCGAGGGGCGGGGAGAACGGCACCGGCGTGTCCGGAGCAGTCAGGCGGACCACGGGGCCATCGAGGTCTTCAAACGCCTTGTCCGCGATCACCGCGGCGAGCTCACCCGCCATGCCCCCGATGCGCGTGTCTTCGTGGAGGAGGATCACCTTATTGCATTTACGCACGCTGGTGAGCACCGCGTCCTCATCGTAGGGCAACAGGGTCCGCAGGTCAACGACCTCGAGCGACACGCCTTCTTTTTCGAGCTCTTGCGCCG
>QHZM01000139.1 GCA_003224665.1 Acidobacteriota bacterium | reverse complement strand
CCGCGGGGTGCGGGTCATGACAGTGCCCGCAAGTCACCTGCCCCTTTTTGAAACACGCTGACCGGATCAGCGACTCCACGATAAAAGTGGTTTGCCGAAATCGGCCGTCCTTATAAAAACCCTTCAGTGAGAACTCCCCGTACGGGCGGCTCTTGCTCCGCTGAAAGAAGATTCCGTTTTCTCGGGAGTAGTTGAGCTCACCGTGGGCGCCCGGCTTTCGTACGGCCGACTGCAAGTGACACTGGGCACAGATCGAATTGAAATCCTTGGCACTTATCTTGCTGAATTCAACGGGCGGGTCAAGGGGCGGCTTGACGTAGAGCTCGCCTTTCATGATGGTCGCCACGTGCCGAGCGGAAGGGCCATGGCACATTTCGCAGTCGATCCCGCCCTCACGGAATTCAAGGCCGTCGAGTTCAAAGCCACCGCCTTTTGTATTTCGCAACTGACTGGTGTGGCAAACAGCGCAATTGAGCTGGTAACTTGTCGACGCGTCCAAGCTGTCCCAAGAGCGCAGATCGGCTCTCAGGCTTCCGGGTGGGTCGATGATTTTCCAGAAATTGACCCACTTCTTGTGCAGCGCGGTGTACTGGACCGGGAAGACGTGGATTCGGCCGTTCGGCAATCGCGCTGCGTAGGCCTGCTGCCATTTGGAACCGATCGTGTAATCAACGGAGTAGGAGTGCCACTCCCCATCCGACTGCCGGATTTCAAAGTAATGGCGCCCCCGGCGGAGGACCATGCGCGCAAAGAGCAACCTGTCTTTGCCCGGCAGGACCTCCAGTTTGTCGCCCTGGAACGTCACCGCGTCGCCTTCGTAGAATTCATTCTGGCTCTCGAAATCGCCAATCACGTTTTCCGGCCGGTAAGGACGAAACATCCTGGCCATGCCGGTCTGGGACCAGGCGCGATAGATGTCGACGTGGCACAGCCGGCAGGCTTCCGAGCCCGCATACTCGGAAAGAGGCTTCGCGGGAGCAGTGCTCTCTGGTCGTTGAGGCGGGAAAGACGGTCCACTCCCTGCTTTTAGCCTTTCCACAAAAGCCTCGAAACTAATCCTGGGATTCGGCGGTGACATCTCGTAGATTTTCTGCAATTGGGCGCGCGCCTTGGATTCGATGGCGCCATCTTCCCGCCCGGTTGCGGCGGCGAAGTTGCTTGCAGCCGCGTCCGCTTGTCCCAAGGCTAAATTCGTGAGGCCCAGGAGATAGGCAATTTCTGGGTCGGCTGAGTCCAAGGCCCTCGCCCGGACGAGGAATTCTTGAGCTTGTTCCAATGGACTTAGCCGGCTCTGACCCGGAGGAATTTGGAGAGCTTCCATGAGAGCCGCGCGGCCCAACGCGAAGTTGCTGGAGGCTTTCAAGTGGCGCTCGAGGTCCGGCCATTCCCGCGCAGGAATTGAGATCGGAGCTTCGAATCGCTCCAAGGACTCGAGCGCAACGCGTGCACTTTCTTTGGCCATGGCGGTCAGGCCCTGACGCGCTTTGACGTTAGCAATAGGGACCAGCAGCAGCGGATTTTCAGGAAGCAGCGCGAGCGAGGCTGTGGCGTACTGCAAGGCGCGTTCGTAATCTTCCAGGTCAATCGAGCCCTTGGCTGCGATTTCATAAATCTGGGCCAGAAAGGCTGACCGCGGGTAAGCGGCCAAGAAGGCTTCCGCGAGTCTTACCCTCTCGCGGGCGTCGCGTTGCTTATGAAGGGCTAGAAAAGCCTTGCGCTCGCCAGGGTCCAGGATCTGGTCGGCGACCGTAAACGCACTCCTGCTGTGAGCAGTAATGACCGTGTCGAATTCCTGGCACGCGGTCGGATTTGGAAGCGCCAGGAACGCGAGACACGCGAGCAAAACCGCGAGGAATCGGTAGACCATACCCATTACTACGAACCAGCACCAGGTTTTTCTACCCGGCACGACTTTAGCATTCAAGCGTTGGCCCCATCAAGCAGCCAATCTTTAATAGAAACTGCTCCACATCATCCTTGCGTTCCTCAGGGAAGCAGGTATATAAGTCTCCACTCGTTCGTTGCGATACCCTTCTCGAATCCATCGGGAGCGTGCCGCATGAATCGACGACAATTTTCCAGACTTACCACCCTGGGATTGGCCGCCGCGGCCCTGCCGCCCGCCGGTGTGCCGGTCTCCGCCCAACCCCCGGTCTCCGCGTTAACGAATGAGAAAACCAATCCACGGCGTGGCGCGTGGTTTAAGGAGGCTCGGTTTGGCATGTTCATTCACTTCGGCCTCTACGCCTTGCTAGGGCGAAGCGAGTGGGCGATGTTCCTGGAAGAGATCCCGGTCGGCGAATACGAGAGGCTTAAGGATCGCTTCAACCCCACGGAGTTTAATGCCAAAGAGTGGGTCCAAATTGCCGAGGATGCGGGCCAGCGCTATATCACCATCACTTCCAAACATCATGAAGGCTTCTCAATGTTCAACACGAAGCTTTCTAATTACTCCATCATGCACACTCCGTTCGGCCGTGATTTGTGCGGAGAACTGGCAGAGGAGTGCCATCGGCGCGGCATGATCATCAGCTTCTACTTCTCGCTCATGGACTGGCATCACCCCGCTTACCAGCAGAGCCTTAAGCCTCGCACACCGGTCTCGCCGGAGTTCATTGAATTCATGCTTGGACAGGTGCGGGAGCTATGCACTAATTACGGTAAGCTGGGAGCAATATGGTTCGACGGGGGCTGGGACCATACCCCTGAACAGTGGCAGGCTGAAAAATTGATGGCGATGATCGCCAAACTGCAACCTGACACGCTGATTAACAACCGCACCGGGCTCCCGGGTGATTTCTCCACGCCTGAGGAAGCCTTGGGCGAGCCGAACAAACCGGGCCGGCTCTGGGAGAATTGCATGACCATCAATGACAACTGGGGATACGATTCGGGGGATGGGCGTTATAAGAGCCCTGGGGAGATTGTTCATCTCCTGGTCAAAGCGGTGGCTGGTGGCGGCAACCTGCTTCTCAATGTCAGCCCGCTGCCCATAGGCAAAATCGATCCTCAGGAAGCTGCCAACCTGCGCGACGCTGGTAAGTGGCTGAAGCGCAATGGAGAATCAATCTATGGCGCAGATGTTTTCCGGCCGATTTACTACGACAAGACTTTTACCACCGCCAAGGGCGATAAGGTTTACCTGCATATGCTGGATTGGCCTCCTGGGGTCGGGTGCGATATCTGGCAAATAAATCTGCAAAGCGCCAGGAAGGCTTATTTTCTCGAGACAGGCCAACCCGTCGAGTTCACCCACTCTCACGCCTTGGGCTTGCGGCTCGTGACACGTAATCCCAACCCGCTCCCTTCCCCTGACACGGTAGTGGTCTTTGAAGGCGCCGAGCCGCTGAAACAACTGGAAATCTGACAGGAAATTGAAGAAGTCTTTTCACGACCGGAAAGAGGGTAGATACAAGGGCGGAAGCTGGACACCCTCGCATGGCCACCTGGACGGACCTCGCCCGGTCAGGCATCGGGTCGGCTAGCCTGGCCTGGTCGGCATCGGAAAAATAACGACCAGGGCTCCCGCCGAGAGGCCCGGATAAAGTCGAGCGAAGCAGAACAAGAGCGAGCCTCACGCCGAACCAGTTTGATTTGGATCAAGTTCACCAGCTCTCATTCCTCAAAACGAACTGCAACCACCGAGCACTCAGGTCCCCAGGATGATTTTGAAGGTGTATGCGTAATCGCACGGCTTCTTGCTTGGCACCCGAACGGTCAAGTAATCCTCCGCCTGCGTCCAATCCAGTCTCTCATCAACTCCGAGCAACCGTACATCGGAGACTTTCCCAGCAGACGAATCCGACTTCGAGCTCAGCGATTTGATCTTCAGGTCCTGGCCAGGCCAGTCCAGGCAAATCGCATAGAGCACCCCGTCTCGTGTGGTAAAACGGATGTCCTGCGCGGTGAAAGCCTGGCTTTCCCTTTCGCCAAAATATCCACCTGAAAGCTTAGTCGGGCCTTCTCCATAGATTTTCCAGGGCCGGGTACCGTAAATCGCCTCCCGGTTCACTTCGAGCCACTGGCCAATTCCGAGAAGAACTCTTTCAGCTTCTTCAGGGATGGTGCCGTCGGGCCTGGGGCCCACGTTGAGCAGCAAGCATCCATTCTTGCTGACGATATCGACCATCTCATCCACCAGTTGATCGGCCGACTTGTAGCTCTCGTCCTGGATGTAGCCCCAGGATTTCCAGCCAACGGAGGTG
>QHZM01000138.1 GCA_003224665.1 Acidobacteriota bacterium | reverse complement strand
CTCGCGCGTGAAGTCGTAGGCTTCTTCAAGTCTCTCGGCGTGTCCGAGATCGAGGAAGTTGAAGTGGTCCGCGAGCAGGTAACGTTCTCTCCTCCGCCGGAGCTTGCCCGCGCAACTCTGGACCGCTTCCCGGCAGGCAAGCCCCGAGAGACCATCCCCTCGTAACTAAAATAAACTAAATAGGTTAACCCCCGTCCAAGGAGGGAGCGAGCGCCCGCCCGCCTTAAACTGTCTTATCGGGCGCGTCGCAAACGGGCTCGAGCGGGCAGGTGGCGCAGAGCGGCTTGCGAGCCTGACAAATTTTCCTTCCGAACCAGATGACCTGGTGCCCAAAAGTGATCCAGTTTTCCTGGGGCACCAGCTTCATCAAGTCCTGCTCGACCTTCTCGGGCGTCTTCTGCTTCGAAAGTTTCAGACGACGGGCAATGCGGAAGACGTGGGTGTCCACGACGACGCCGGTGGGGATTCCGAAGGCGGTGCCCAGAACCACATTGGCTGTCTTCCTCGCCACGCCGGGCAGGGTGAGCATCTCTTCCATCGTCCGCGGGACCTCACCGCCGAACTGCTGGACGATCTTCCGGGCCGCCCCGATGATGTTCTTGGACTTGTTGCGAAAAAAGCCCGTCGAGCGGACCTCTCGCTCAAGGACGGGCTGGCCCAACGCGGCGAAGTCCTGGGGAGTGGGATATTTCTGGAACAGCCCGGGAGTGACTTTGTTGACTCGTTCATCCGTGCACTGGGCCGAAAGGATTGTGGCGACCAGGAGCTGGAAAGGGTTTTCGTGTCGCAGGGCACACTCGGCCTTGGGGAAAAGGTCGTCGAGGGCGCGGAAGATTTTCTGCAGTCGCTCCGGTGACGTGTAGTCGGTCGCGGGCTTCCTGGCTCGAGCTTGCCGCACGGCCCTGGCTTTCGCAGGCAAGGTCTCAGCTATCCCCCGAGGAGGTCCAGCACTTCAGCCAGTTCGCCGTGAACACACGTGAAGATGGGTGTGTCGCGAAGCGTGTAGTTGCTGGTCTCGGCGTGGCGCAGTTCCATCACCAGGTCAAGGAAGTCTTCGGGCTTGTCGGTCTCAAACGCGACCACAAACTCCTGGTCATCCAGGCCGAAGGAATAGGTGGTATTCAGGCGGACGGTGGGGTACTTGTGCCCGATTTCGATGTGTTCGCTCATCATGCCTTGGCGCGCCGACTGCGTCAGACGGTACCAGGCGCGCGTTTTGACAAAGGGGTAGACGAACAAGTAGCGGAATTTCCCGGGAGTCAGGCGGAGCCGCGTCCCTTCCTGGTCCGCGTGCCGGTGGTCGCGGACGTAGGTCGAGCGCTTGGTCATGGCCAGGAGGGAATAAGGCGTCGCCAGGTACTTGCCGAGGTCGGTTGAGAGCAGTTGCGCGGTCATTTCCTGGAACTTCGGCAGGTCGTAGCCGATCCGCCAGAGCATGAAGTCGCAATCTCCCCGAATGCCCACCAGCGAATACGGGATCACCAGCATTTCGGGCTCGAAAGTCCTGACGACATCAATAAACTGGCACTTGCCGCGTTTGCGGTCTTCCGCCGGCAGCCGCCGCCAGACCGGTTCAACCTTGTAGAAAACGAAATTGACGTACTGGCGGCGACTGTCGGTGTCCAGGTGTTCCTTGTTCTTCGGTTCAGCCAAAATCTCAACTCCTCTGGAGCGTATCCATGCAAATGAGGAGACCCAATATAGCACGGAACAGGCAGGTGAGGTGCCTCGTGGCCCTCCCGCTTGGGGTCGGCGTCATGACCACGTAGGGGCGCACGCCATGGCGTGCCCCTACGCCACTTTCACGAAATCCAGCAATTTGCGAAAGGCTTCGCCGCGGTGTGAGACCTTGAACTTCTCGTCAGGGGTCAGTTCGGCGAACGTCTTGCCAAGAGGCGGGTAATAGAACAGGGGGTCGTAGCCGAATCCGCCGTCGCCGCGGGGCGCTTCGAGGATAGTGCCCTCCGCCTTACCCTGGGCGACGACCCGAATTTGACCTTCCTCCGCCAGGGCGATGACGCAGACGTAGCGCGCGGCACGGCCGGGACTCCGTGCAGCGTCGACGGATTGACGGTCATGCCGGTTGTCGCGGGCGCCGCGAAGGCGCAGTTCTTGCAGGAGTTTTTCATTGTTGGCCGCGTCATCCGCGTTCCGCCCGGCGTAGCGCGCCGAGTAAATCCCGGGAGCGCCCCCAAGCGCGTTCACCGATATGCCGGAGTCATCCGCGAAGACGAGTCCCGGAACCAATCGGCTGTAATGGAGAGCCTTTTTCCGCGCGTTTTCTTCAAAACTCGTTCCATCTTCGGTGCAGCGAGGAAGGGATTGAATGCGGGGCACCGGTTCAATGGAAAAACCAAGAGTGCTCGCCGCCTGGCAAAATTCGCGCAACTTTCCGGGATTGAGTGAAGCGAGGTAGAGGGTCAAACTGGGCTGGGGCTCGAGACTCACGCGCGCGATCGGCTGTCGTGGGAAAAAAGGCCGTTCTCCCGGTAGAACCCTGAGTCGCGGCCTAGGCCGCGCGTCCATAATTCGCCGGACCGTGTCAGCGGCGCCGGGCGGGTAAGTCCATCTTCAATACCGACCGTTGCACCTCGAGCAGCTTCTGGATTCCCTCGTGGGCCAGGTCAATCAGCTTCTGGAGGTCATCCGCGCCGAAGGGCCGTCCTTCACCCGTTGCCTGGACTTCGACCATCTGGCCGGAACCCGTCATCACGACGTTCATATCCAGTTCCGCGTTCGAGTCTTCGGCGTAACACAGGTCGAGCAGCATTTCGCCCCCGACGATTCCGACGCTGACGGCCGCGACGTAGTCCTTCAGAGGAAAACGCGCCAGGACTTTGTTTTCCATCAGCTTCTGGCAGGCGAGTCCCAGGGCAACCATCGCCCCCGTGATCGCGGCCGTGCGAGTCCCGCCGTCCGCGCGGATGACGTCACAATCGATCCAGAACGTTCTTTCGCCCAGTGCTTCGAGACCGGTCACGGCGCGGAGCGACCTACCGATGAGCCGCTGGATTTCCATGGTCCGGCCGCTCTGCCGGCCGCGCGTGGCCTCGCGGTGCGTGCGTGTGTCCGTGGCGCGCGGGATCATCGCGTACTCGCTTGTGATCCACCCCTTGCCCATGCCTTTCATGAAGGGCGGCACTCCATCCTCAAACGAGGCGGTGCAGATGACCTGAGTCTCCCCAAGGCGGATGAGCGCGGAGCCCTCGGCGCTTGTGATGCAGTGGGGGACGATTTCCACGGGCCTCAACGTGGCGGGCTCGCGCTGGTCCGGCCGGACCAGCTTTCCGCCCGAATAGAGCAGACCCGAGACTGGCTTGGGCATGGAGGACATGGAGACGAGTTCAGGAAGGAGGCAGGTTGAGGGCGGGGTCCGGAACGAAGTAGCCGCTCAAGTCCGCGTGCCCGTCCAACGTTTCAACTTCCTGTCCCTGGATCAGAATCTTCAC
The DNA here is from genome assembly GCA_003224665.1 of Acidobacteriota bacterium. Taxonomy (GTDB): domain Bacteria; phylum Acidobacteriota; class Terriglobia; order UBA7540; family UBA7540; genus QHZM01. Next base: position 694 of record QHZM01000138.1, on the reverse strand, counting down.
TTTCTTCACCGAGGGTATGTTAGCCGCAAGCGAGTTTACAATGGAATACACGGTCAGCGTCTCGTTTTCGATCCCGGGGGTGAGGCGCGCGAGCACATCGCTTGAAAAATCCACAAAGGCCGCGCCATCGCGGCTCAAAAAGATCGCCCGCACTTCGGTCGAGGGCGGCAGGGCGCGGTTGCTTTCGAGGCGCGGACCTTCGATGAGCGCCAGGAGGACCTGGTGGACCTTGTCCGTGTCGTCCGCCGCCAGGGGCAGGTCCCTCTTCTCGCCGGCCAGCCTCCGCTTTTCGATTGCGGGGAAGTAAAGCATCACGGACTGGTTCGTAGCCGTCGACGAGCGCAAGACAGCCTCGCTGAGCTTCGCGCGCACCGCCTCTTCGCGCGGTGAAGGGATGTCGAGGAAAATCCGCCGCGCCAGAATTTGCAAATAGAAAACGCTTGCCAGCAGGACGCCGGGAAGGACGACGATCAGTATTTTGGTGCGGCGAGTCATGGTCTAGGATTGCTTCGTCTGGAAGTCTTCGAGTGCCTGTGCGATGGCCGCCGCGACCTGCTGCTGGAACTCGGGGGTCGTCAGGGCGTCGGCACTCGCGTCCGGCGAAAGGCTCCCTACTTCGATAGCCACGGCCGGCGCGTCCACACTGCGGAGCACGCGCACCGGCGCTCCCTGGGGTGTCTCCGCAGAAACACCG
>QHZM01000137.1 GCA_003224665.1 Acidobacteriota bacterium | reverse complement strand
CCGCTTCCAGATTGCGCGGGTAGCGGTTGAAGTCCTCGGCGGGGCCGAATTGGGTGGGGTTGACAAAAATGGAGACGACGATCACATCGCACTGGCGTTTGGCCTGGCGGACCAGACTCAAGTGACCGTCGTGCAAGCTTCCCATCGTCGGGACCAGTGCCACGGACTTCCCGTCCGCGTGCACCGGCCTGAGGAAGCTCTTGATCTCCGTGATGGTGGTGACGAGCCGCATAATCCGCGCCTCAAGACGCCGGAAACCGGACCTGATGGCCCCTCGCCCCGCGGCCGAAGTTCCAATCCCGAAACCCGAACTCACCGGGCCCAAGCGGACGAGCCGCCATCCAGCCCCTGATTCCCGGACGCGCCGCTTCAGCGGCGGGCCGCCTCTCTTTCAAAATGCTCTCGCAAGCTGGCCGGCCAGTGGTAGGACTCTCGGTCATCCGGATACCGGCTTGCCAGCACATCGTCACGAAACTGCTCGATCGCGCTCCGCATCGTTTCTCGAAGGTCGGCGTAGGCCCGAACAAACTTCGGCGGTGGCGAAAAGCTCAGACCAACGAGGTCGTGAATCACCAGGACTTGCCCGTCGCATTCGGGACCGGCGCCGATACCGATGGTCGGAATGCTCAGCCGGCTGGTGATCACCGCCGCGAGTTCCCTCGGGATGCCTTCAAGGACCACGGAGAAAGCGCCGGCCTCCTCGACGGCCTGGGCATCGGCAAGCAGTTCGCCGGCTGATTCGAGCGTCTTCCCCTGCACGCGGTAGCCGCCGAAGGCGTTGACGGACTGGGGCGTCAGGCCGATGTGGGCCATGACGGGAATCTCCGCCTGGACCAGACGACGGATGACGGGAGCTCGCTTCTTTCCCCCTTCGATTTTCACGGCCTCCGCTCCGCCCTCTTTGACGAATCGGATGCTTGTCTCGAGCGCCTGGTCTTCACCCAGATGGTATGACCCAAACGGAAGGTCGGCGATCAGCAGAGCTCGCCGCGTGGCGCGCCGGACGGCGCGCAGGTGATGGAGCATCTCATCAACGGTCACGGGAAGAGTCGAGTCGTAACCCAGCACGACCTGGGCCAGCGAGTCGCCGACCAGAATCATGTCGATCCCTGCCTCGTCCACCAGCCGCGCCGTCGGGTAATCGTAGGCGGTAAGGCAGGTAACCTTTTCTCCGCGGAGTTTACGTTCCAGGATCAACGGTACGGTGGTCTTGCTCACGGCCTCAAACTTGGGGTCCATGGCTTTGCCTCCTGAGCCGATCTTTTTTTAAAGCTAGAGCAGATTCGAGATCCCTCTTTCCGCTTCATTTTGCGGCCAATTTTTTGACCGACAAAACAAAACCCTCTCTGTGTCATCGGAGACCGACCAGCGCGCTGGGCACCCGCGCACGGCGCCTCCGCCCGCTTCGACAGAGAGGGTCTGAATTTTCGAGTGCCGGGCGCCTGGTCCTCTTGCGAGTCCCGGCAGCGCCGGCTTGCTGCATTGCAACCCATGCACACCGTCTCAGTCCGCGGTTGCGGATCCAAGCGGCAAAAAATATTGCGTGCCCTTAACCGGCTGGTTCAATCTCTCCAACAACTCGCGCAGGTCTTCGTTTCGATCTACGAAATCAATTTCCGACGTTTCAACGACCAGCAGATTGCTGGACTTGTAATGGAAGAAGAAGTGCTCGTAGGCCCTGACGACCGCCTCAAGATACTCGTCCGAAATCCGATGCTCGAACGGCACATTCTTCTTGGAGATGCGCTTCTTGAGCGTCTCCGGCTTCGCCTGTAAGTATATCACCAAGTCCGGGATAGGGACTTGCTCGGCTAAAAGTTCAAAATACTGCTCGTAGAGCTGAAGCTCGGCATCGCCCAAGTTGAGGTAGGCAAAGATTTTGTCCTTTTCGAACAGGTAATCGCTGATCACGGTCCGGCTTGCCGTGGAGCTCAAGTCCAGCGCGCGCAATTGTTTAAAGCGGTGCAACAGAAAATAAAACTGCGCCTGGAAGCCCGCTCCGGCCTTCTCCTTATAGAAGCCCTCGAGGAAAGGGTTATCTTCGACGTCCCGGAGATGCTCGCCGTGAAGCCGATCGGCAAGAATGCGCGCGAGACTGGTCTTGCCCACGCGGATGGGGCCTTCGATGGCGATAAAGCGGGGCGGCTCGAATTGCGGGAGATTCGCCACGGGGCACCTTCGCAGGGAGAATCCAGGTGGGGACTCAGGCTTCCCTCTTCAACCTGATTACCTGGCTCGTGTCGCGGGTATCACGGACCAATTCCAGGACTGTCCGCTGAAAAACCGGATGGCGAAGTCGGGCTGCGAGCTCGCGCAACGGAATCAGCATGAACCGCCTTTCGCCCAGACGTTCATGAGGGATGGTCAACACCGGAGAGCGAACGACGACATTCTCGTAAAGCAGGATATCGATGTCAATCGGGCGCGGTCCCTTGGGGATGCCCGGACGGCGGCCGAGCGCCCTCTCCACGGACTGGGTCGCCCTCAACAGCCGGAGCGGCATCAGGTCCGTCTCCGCCTCGGCCACGCAGTTGACGAACCAGGGCTGGGCTCGGAAATCCACAGGCTCCGTCCGGTACAAGGAAGAGACGCGGCGAATCTCGATCCCGGCTTCGCCGAGCCGCTCGAGAGCTTTTCGGATCATGGCGATGCGGTCCCCGACGTTCGAACCCAGCGAAAGATAAATGCGTTTGGCCTTGCCGGAAGTGGGGGTCTGACTGAGACCGTGGTGGATTGCGTCTGCCATAAAGGTTTCGATTGGCATGGTGCGGTCAATACTTGTCGCCAGGGACTGCTCCTGGGATCAGATCACACGGCCGATTGAGCCCCCTCGCTTGCGGTTCCGCCCGCTTGAGCCCGATGGCCTCGCAAGGTTTCCCTGGTCAATCCTCCTCGACATGTTCGAACTCCTCGCGAGGCGCACCGCAGTCTGGACATTTCTGCGGCGGCTCTTTTCCCAAGGTGGTAAAGCCGCAGTCCATGCACTTCCAGACCAGATTCATTCCGGCAGCCCGCCTTAAATGAGCCAAATCGTACGCTTTTCCTTAGTCCCCCGCAAGTTCAGCCAAGTCTTCTCTCCGGCTGACGCCTGGCAGTATGGTCCACCACAATAAATCTTGAAAAGTCCGCTGGCTCACCGTTAGAATGAGCGGGCGATTATGACTTCACAATTCCGTCAACGAGGAGCTGATATGAAATCTTCCTCTCAACCCCTCACCATTTGGATGAACAGGTTTGCCCTGTTAGCGGTCCTCCTGCTGCCTCAGACTCTGCCGGCGCTCGAACACGTCGTCTCGCCGGCCGACCTTCGAAAAGACATTCGAGCCGAAGCGGAGGTCCGGCAACAGAACCGCGCAAAGGTCGAACAATTCATCTCTTCGACCCCCGTTCAAAAAGCTCTGAAAAGCGCGCGCATTGATTCGGCAAAAGTCCAGAAAGCGATCCCTCTTCTGAGCGACGAGGAACTCGCCCGCCTGGCCGCGCAGTCCGAAAAAGCCCGAAAGGACTTCGCAGCGGGCTCTCTCACCAACGAACAACTCACATACATCGTCATAGCCCTGGCGGCGGCGGTACTCGTTTTGGTCCTGGTGGTCAGGTAAGCTGCGGGCCATGCCCCTCCCAGCTTCAAGAATTCTCGCCTTGTGGACTGTTGTCACGGCTGCTGAGCCTTCCGGGGTGTGGCTAGACGTTCCCTTCGTCAAGCAGGTGAAAAACGAGTGTGGCGTCGCCGCGATTGCCATGGTCATGCGGTATTGGATGAAAGGGGAGAGCGGAACCCCGCCTGGCGCCGGGCCTGCCGAAATCCGGCGTTCCATTTACTCCCGTAATGCCCGGGGCGTTTTCGCCTCCGACATGCAGCGCTACTTTCAAGACCAGGGCTTCCGCGCATTTGTTTTCGAGGGTGGATGGGCGGACCTGAAGCACCACCTGGCCCAAGGACGTCCGTTGATTGTTTGTCTGGCAGGTGACTCACGAGGCCCTGCTCTTCACTACGTCGTCGTGACCGGCTTGGACTGGCAGCCGGAATTGGTCCTCCTCAACGACCCCGCCCAGCGAAAGCTCATCAAGCTCGACCGAAAGAGTTTTGAAAAATCCTGGCACGCCACCGGCAACTGGACACTC
>QHZM01000136.1 GCA_003224665.1 Acidobacteriota bacterium | reverse complement strand
CGCAGATTCCTGGCAGGTCCCGAAGGGGACCAAGTTTGATCGAGGTTTCAGCCCAACTCCTTCTTGAGCAATTCCTGCACGAGCTGGGGGTTGGCTTGGCCGCGGGTGGCCTTCATCACCTGGCCCACGAACCAGCCGAACGTGGCCGTCTTGCCTTTCCGGTACTGCTCGACCTGGTTCGGATTCGCTGCGATCACTTCCCGGACCACGGTCGCAATCTTCTCCGGATCGCTAATCTGCGCGAGCCCTTTCTCGGCCATGACTTCGCCGGCGCGCTTCCCGGTCGAAAACATTTCGGCCAGGATGTCCTTCCCCATTTTCCCGGAGATGGTTCCGCTAGCGACCAAGCGGACCAGGTCCGCCAGGTTGCCGGCCGTGACCGGTGAATCCGTAATTCCTTTATTCGATTCTTTGAGCAGATACAGAAGCTCGCTCAAAATCCAATTGGCCGCCAGCTTCGGCTCGCCGCTGGCTTTCGCCGCGTCTTCGAAGTAGCTGGCCAGAAACTTTGAGGACGTCAACTCGCTCGCATCGTGGTCCGCCAGTGCGTACTCGCCCACTAACCGCTGCTTTCGCGCGTCGGGGAGTTCCAGCATCGACAGGCGGACCTCCTCCTTCCACTTCTCGGAAACGACCAAGGGGAGGAGGTCGGGTTCCGGGAAGTACCGATAATCGTGCGCAAACTCTTTCGTGCGCATTCCGTAGGTCCGTTGCTCGCGGCTGTCCCAGAGCCGGGTCTCCTGGAGGACTTCTCCGCCACTCTCGATCAATTTGATCTGCCTGTCGATTTCATACGCCAGGGCCTTTTGTAGAAATTTGAAGGAGTTCAAGTTCTTCACTTCCGTCTTGGTGCCGAAGGTGGTCGTGCCCTGGCGACGCACGCTGACGTTGGCGTCGCAGCGAAGGCTTCCTTCCTCCATGTTGCAGTTTGAGACTTCGAGGTATTGCATGATCGTCTTCACGCGCGTCAGGTAATCATAAGCTTCCGCCGGCGAACGCAGGTCGGGCTCGCTGACGATTTCGATCAGCGGGACGCCGGATCGGTTCAAGTCGATATAAGACTTCTCCTCCGAGTCGGGGAACCCTTCGTGGAGGGACTTTCCCGCGTCTTCTTCGAGGTGGACTCGCGTAATCCCGATGCGCTTGTGCGTTCCCTCCACCTTGATATCAACCCAACCGGATTTCGCGAGCGGCTCGTCGTATTGAGAGATTTGGTAGCCCTTGGGCAGGTCGGGATAGAAATAGTTCTTGCGCGCGAAGCGCGAGCGGGGATTGATGGCGCAATTGAGGGCCTGCGCCGCCTTCATCGCCATGGTGACGGCGTCGCGGTTGAGGACCGGCAAGGCGCCGGGCAGACCGAGGCAGACCGGGCAGGTGTTCGAATTCGGAGGGTCCCCGAAGCGGGGGGAACACGAGCAGAAGATTTTCGATTTCGTCAGGAGCTGGACGTGGACCTCAGCGAAATCGGACGGAGTTGCGCCTGAGAGCAATTCGAGCGGGCGCCCGAACGGCTGGCTGCCTTCAGCCCGGGCGCAGGCGTGTCAATCCCGCAGGGAGCGCAGAAAACCCAATACGGCATCTACGCTTTCGGGTGGAACGCCCTCGGCCCAGGAGCATTCATTGTTCCGCCGCAGCAGGACCACTCGCGTGGGGCCTGTTGAAGCGATAAATACGTCAGTGTCCGAAGATTTATTTGACGTGCCATCCGCGACGATCAGGCCGGAATACCTGCGCCTGAGAATTGCCTGGACATCGCGGAAAATCGCCTGCGCCGTTTCCGCGCTTGACCAGCGGCTTCGCGCGACCAGCGCGTATTGCCCCGGAGTCCGCCCTTCGTAGAGAACGTAGCGATCCCCCGACCAACCGGGCGCCACCGCTGTCGCTTCCTCTTCGGTAATGAATTGTCCAATCAAGGCGTAATAGCCGAGTTCGCCGAGCGAATTTTCGGTCAGGAAACTTAGTCCAGGGTCACGGTCCAGCGCGGTGGGGCGCGTGAGGGTGACCTTTGGCGGCGACTTCTTTTCGAAGTACACTTCGGGCTCAAAGATCTCTTTGGTCGTGCTCGGTGGACTTGCGAAAAGAGTGTTGAGCTTACCCCATCCGCCTTGCGAGAGACCCTGCTCGATGAAGGTCATCCCTTGCGAGTAAGGGAAAAGCGCCTCAAACCGAAAGAAGAACGGAGCGCTCGAGAAGGCGGGGAACTCCGCCATCTGCTGGTGGACGACCTGGTCGATCAGAGGCTGAAGTGAGGGTAGGTCGGTAAGCCGGGCCGGCTGGATGAGGTATTGCATCATCGCGGCCGTGGCGTAACCCTCGATGATGGCCTGGCGGGCGCCTGTCGCGTCGTCGTCTTCCCGTGCGGCGCGCAGGAATTTCTCGAGACCGAAATTCTGGTCTTGCAGGGCGTGTGTCAGCTCGTGCGCGAGGACAACTTTTTGCAGGTCTGGACTTATCCAGTCCGCCATGAACATCTTCTTCAGCCGGGGGTCGTAAAACCCCGCCGCCTGCTCCGTATAGAATGCGATGAGAAATTTCTCGAGGTCGAATTCGCGCGGTACCAGACCAAAAGCCTTCAGCACTGCTTCCTGGACGCGGAGTTCACGTGGGCTATATTCGGCATATAAATTTTCCTTGAGGTATTTTTCGATGTTCCGGCGGCTGACGATTTCTTTCACGACCGGAGCCCGAATCGGCAGACCTGTAATCCGGCTCACGTCCTCCAGGACTGCGTCCGCCGTGGAACTGAGCGCCGAGGATTCCTTTTGTGACGCCGGTGGCGGAGATGCAGATTCACTCTGGCCGGGCGGGCACGACAGGACCAGGGAATCGAACGCTAAGAGTGAAAAAGAGGCGAGGACGCCGATAAACAAAAAACTGCGGCGCGCGGGAATTCGGTGACTGAAACTTGGAGTCCGTATCATTTTCGGATTGGCTCCCCCGCCGGATTTTGACAGCGGCACTAGATTAAACCTCGCGGACTAAACCCTGACAATCTCGATAAGTGACTGGCAACGCGCACGTGACCCCTGTTATCATACAATTTGCGCGAGCAAGCCGGGCGATCGCTGCCCCGCCCAATCGCCGCCCATTATCCCAATTCCGGGCCGGCAAGCAGGGGTGGGGGAGAGGAAAGTCCGAACTCCACAGGGCGATGTGCTCGCTAACGGCGAGGGTCGGAGGGGGATTCCCGGCAGGCCGGGACGTACACCTCCGGCACGGAAAGTGCAACAGAAAACATACCGCCCGGTCCTTTCCCGACTGCTGTCGGGCTGGGGACAGGGTAAGGGTGAAAAGGTGCGGTAAGAGCGCACCGCCCCGATAGCGATGTCGGGGGCACGGTAAACCCCACACGGAGCAAGACCAAATAGGAGAGGAGGAGTGGCCCGCTCCGCAACGCCGTCCCGGGTTTCCGGGGTGGCAGGTGACTCTCGGGTAGGTCGCTTGATCCCGACAGCAATGTCGGGACTAGAGGAATGATCGCCGTCCCGGTCCTCCGGGAGACAAAATTCGGCTTACAGGCTTGCTCGCACAATTTTCTGCCCTCAGCTTCAAGTGATCGCGTTTCGGCTGCTGTTTGTGAACCTCCAGCCGTTTAGTTGTTCCCCGGTGCTGTCACAGGATTGACGCTGACCGAGTATTGACGACCCCCGGTCTCCTTATGGGGTTATTTGGCTCGTCCAAGTCCAAGAAGGTCCGACCCGCAAGAAAACTCACGGGGTCGCTACAGTTTCCCGGCGACAAATCGATTTCACACCGATACGCCCTGGTCGCGGCCATCGCCGAAGGTCCGAGTGAAATCCATTTTTTCTCCACGAGTGCCGATTGCGAGTCAACGCTTTCGTGCCTGAAGCGGCTGGGGGTTTCTGTTCAGCGTCGCAATAACGTGGTGACGATCCGGGGTGCGGGCCTCCAGGGTCTCCGGCAGCCCTCGGAACTCCTTGACGCCGGCAATTCCGGTTCAACCATGCGAATGCTGGCCGGCATTCTGGCCGGCCAACCCTTTCGCGCCGGGATTGGCGGTGACGCGTCGCTTTCTCGCCGGCCGATGGGGCGCGTCATTGAACCGCTCAGGCAAATGGGCGCGCGCATCCAGTCCGCTGAAGGCGGGTTGCCGCCGCTCGAGATTGAAGGAGGGGCACTCAAGCCGATTCGTTATGAGATGCCCGTCGCAAGCGCCCAGGTGAAGTCCGCGGTCCTTTTCGCCGGCCTGTTCGCCGAGGGTGAGACAGAAGTCATCGAGCCAAGTCCGACTCGCGACCACACCGAAATTGTGCTCGAGCAGATGGGCGCCGAAGTCGGCCGCCACAGGAGAACGATTTCCGTCCGAGGCAGGGCGCGCCTGGAAGGAAAAAAACTGTACGTTCCGGGCGATATCTCTTCCGCGGCTTACTTTGTTGTAGCCGGGTTGCTCGTGCCGGAATCGAACCTCGTCATTCATAACGTCGGCTTGAATCCCACGCGCACGGCGATCCTGGATTTGCTCGTGACGATGGGGGGCAGGGTGAAGGTGTTGAACGTGGAGATGCTGAACGGGGAATTACTCGGCGATCTGCACGTCGAGACAAGCAGGCTTGAGGGTGGCGAAATCCCCTCGGACAGCGTTCCGGGCCTTATTGATGAGTTGCCCGTCCTGGCCGTGCTTGGGACACAAACAGAAAAGGGGATTTCCTTCCGCGGCGCCTCGGAACTGCGCGTCAAAGAGAGCGACCGCATCCAGGCTCTGGCGGAAAACCTCCGCCGCATGGGTGCCGAAGTCGAGGAATTTTCCGACGGCTTGCGGGCGGCGGGAAAGCAGACGCTGCGCGGGGCAGAAATCGAGCCTTACGGCGACCACCGGATCGCCATGGCATTCGCCGTGGCGGGACTGGTGGCTCAAGGGACCACCGTCATCCGCGACAGTGGTTGCGTCGAGATTTCTTTTCCGAGGTTCTTCGAAAGCCTGGCTCAGGTGACCGAGTAAAAACTCAGGCCTCCCGGCGTGGAGACTCCCGCCTATAACTCTTCGAAGAGGAGCCGTTGACCTGCCGTTAGAAATCGCCGCCAGCAGGATTCACGATCTATCAGAGGAGCGCGATCCGCCTCGGTCGCACGCCTGCAGCGCGGGGAGAGGCAAACGCCCGTTTTTCGCCTCCGTCGGAGTTCCCGGACGAGGGCGGCGTTGACGGCGGGCGAGGACCCAGGCGGTTCAAGCGGATGGTGCCGTAGGACGTCGAAAGATGAATTGTCGGCCCGCCTTTGCCATAGCTGCCGCTGATGGAGTGGACGTCGCCCTGCTTCGTGATTTTCAGGCCTGAGAATTCGGAATCCACTTCACCGTGGCTCGAGCTCGCGTCAATCTGGAAATTGCAGTTGGGCGGAAGCGCGACTTCGATATCGCCTTTTTTCAAATCAACTTCAATGGGGTGGACAGGCGCGACCGCCGCCCGGAGCTGGACGGAGCCGTTGTTGTCTGAAATCTTGACGCTATGCCTGAAGTCTTCAAGCGTGATGTCCTTTTGCCGCGTGGAGAGCTCGAACGGCCCTGCAATGCCGCTCGCGTCGAGCGAGCCCAGTT
>QHZM01000175.1 GCA_003224665.1 Acidobacteriota bacterium | reverse complement strand
GCGTACAGCCGCCAGTATCGCTCGGTCTGAGGCTTGATGGCGCTGTGAAGTGCCCGCAGCCGTGGACCCGCGCTGGCGTCGACGATGGTCTGGTGGAAAGTCATGTCGAGCTCGAAGATTCGGTTAGGGTCTTGGCGGCCGGTCTCAGCCAGGTCTCGCAATCCGTCGTTCAATTCTTTGAGCTTCTTCACCACGGCGGCGCGAGCCTCGGGCGGGAGGCGCGCGGTCGACCATGCCGCTAGTCCCTCCAGGTGCCCCACAATCGAGTAGAGCTCCCGGGCATCTTCTTTGGTAAGGGGTGCAACCGTGAGCCGGGTCTTGGCGCCGTTTCCCGATGTCGACACAATATAACCTTCCCGCTGAAGCATATGCAGCGCGCCACGCACGGGGGTGCGGCTTACGCCCAGCCACTCCGCCAGCTCGGCTTCGACGATCCTGGTCCCTGGCGCTAATCGTCCGTGAACTATCATCTCCCGGATTTTCTGGAACGTGGTCCGAAGGGCGTTTCCCCGGTTTTTTGGAGCCGCCATCTGCTTGCCAGTATACTGGGCGCGAGCGTGTGCTTGTTTCATCGCTTTGCTGGTATCCTCGCAAACATGATTCGTGTCAAGTCAGCATGTGATGCCTCGCAGGAAAGGCTTCCGATACACTTTAGTATACAATTTAGCTTCCCCGATTAGCAACGCAAGCGCGGGTAGCACGTGGCAAGAATGCGGGCGACGCGACAGCGGCGCGCGTGGCAGCATCAAAACACACTTCGGATGAGGCCACCGTCCACCTGTAGGGTCGCGCCGCTAATGTATGATGCGGACCCCGACACGAGAAACGCCGCGGCGCAGGCGAATTCGTTCGGGGTGCCGTAGCGGCCGAGTGGAATAGTGGTTTGGGCGCGGTTGCGGTAGTCGCTGAGCGAAATGCCTTGTCGTTGGCTGTTGATGGTATCCAACTCGTCCAGGCGGTCCGTGGCGATGCGACCCGGGATGAGCTGGTTCACACGGATTCGCCGGGGAGCAAGCTCGTTCGCAAGTGTCTTGGCCAGCGCGGCGACCGAAGCTCGGAGTACGTTCGACAAACCCAGGTTCACGATGGGTTCCTTGACCGAAGACGAAGTCAGCATGAGGATGCTACCGCCCCCGCGTTCCTCCATTGAAGGCAGGACCGCCCGGACCATGCGAATCACGCTGAGCACGATCAGCTCGAACCCGCTACGCCAGACGTCATCCTCGAACGAGCCTGCTGCGCCTGCCGGTGGGCCGCCGGTGTTGGTGATGAGTATATCGATTCCCCCAAAGCGCTCAACCGTGGTACGACTCCATGCTTCCAGCGCCTCACGCGACCGCGCGTCGGCCGCGACTCCAAACACCGTGCCACCCGTCTCTTCGCCAATGAGCTTCGCCGCGGCGACAACAACCGATGTATCGCGCGACGCCATCGAGACTTGCGCGCCCTCGGCGGCTAGGATTCTCGCCACCCCATAGCCCAGACCACGGCTGGCTCCGGCCACCATCGCGACCTTGCCCGTCAATCCTAAATCCATGGCACGCCTTGCTGGTGACGCATCCAGTTAAGCAGGCGATCCAAAGCCGCCCGGGTAGAAACATCGAGTGTCGCGCCCGGCGGACGAATACTGCCGTCGGCCAGTGCGCCACGCCGGCGCAGCACTTCCTTGCGAATTGACATGCCAATGCCTTCCTGGAACTCAAACCGCATCAGCGGAACATAACGATAAAATGCGTTGGCCGCATCGTCAACCTGACCCGACTTAAACAGCCGAACTACCTCCACCAGCATCTCGGGATAGGCGAAGCCGGTCATCGCCCCCGCGGCGCCGGCCAGCAGTTCTTCCAGCAGAAACACGCCCCCCAGTCCTCCTAGAATGGCGATCTCCGTTCCCAGGCTCAGCTCGAGGATGCGAGATGTCTTCGCCGGGGTTGGCGGGTCCTCCAACTTAATCGTGCGGGCCGTCCGAACTTCTCGCGTGATTCGCACCACCAGTCCAGGCTCCATGGTGAAACCCGACAGGGGAGGATAATCCTGAACAACAATATCAATGTCTACTGCTTCGGCCAGTGCCTTGTAATGTGCCACCACAGCATCCGAGTTCAGCCTGTTCATGCGCGGAGGGCTGACCATCACCGCGGCCGCGCCTGCCGCCTTGGCGGCCCGCGAGTATTCCAGGCACGTCCGAAGCCCCTCGGCGGTGGTGCCCGCGATCACGGGAACTCGACCCTTGATGTGGTCCAGCACAGTGTGCAGGACCACGTCGCGTTCTTTGTCGCGCAACCGGGACACTTCACCCGTAACGCCCAGCACGGTAACTCCGTTCACGCCTGCCTTCAGAAAGAGATCGACCACTCGTTGCAGGCTTTCGAGATCGATCTCACCGTCCCCGTTGAAGGGAGTAGGCAGAACAGAAAACACGCCTTCGAATTTCAACTGACCTCCCTGAACAAAGTTGTACAGTCTACCCGTTTCTGGATCAGCACAAGCCCAGATCCTTCGCTCAAGGTGACATTTTCCCGGGATAGTTTCAGGGCCGACGCAACTCAGGAGGACCGCCTGCCGTACCATCGCGCACGATGTGCTTCAATGTCGCTCGGGAAAGAGCGTCGCGTTCCTCCGTTTGCATCTTACTCACGCGGGCGACCAAGTCGTGCGCCCGCGCGTCGTCGCCCTTCCGGCGGTAGGCCCGCGCGAGCAGATAGAGGGGGCTGCTGGCGCTCGGGTTGAGGGCCGCCGCCTTCTCAAGCTGAGTAATGGCGGAATCCACCTCATCACGTTCAAGCAGCACCTTGCCAAGTTCAGCGCGCGCGTGCCAGAAGTCGGGATTCAAGCGAACCGAAGTCCTGAGAGCGGCCAAAACCTCGTCGCCGTCCCTCGTCCTTGGCGGGGCCCCCGAATGGAGTAGAACCTGGGCGAACCAATACTGGGCGAGATAATTGTCCGGATGCCGCGTCGCCCCCCGGCGAAGGATCTCAACCGCCTTTTCCAGGCGACCCGTCTGCATGGCGAGAAGCCCCAGAGAGATATCAGGAAGAACTTCGTTTGGAGCCAGCTCCGATGCTTTGGCAAAGTCCTTCTCCGCGTCGGGGAATTGCCCCTTCATCGCCCGCATCACGCCTCGCTGCAGGTAAAGCCGCTCCGAATTCGGCAAGTGGGACAGGCCAAGGTCGGCGATTTCGAGACCCAGGTCATAGTTATCGTAATCGAGAGAAATCTCGCAGAGGTCAACGTAGCCATCCTCATTCTTCGGATCGAGGTGCGTCGCAAGCCGGAGGGCGTTATATGCCTCGCGGGGCTGGCCGTTCTTCAAGTAAGCGGTGGCAGCAACGCTGGCGAGCTCGGCAGTCTGATGACCTTGGTTCAGGAGTTCGTTCGCGGTGCCAATTGCCGCCGAGTAGTTTCCGGCATTCACATAGGCTAATGTCTGATTGTAGCCCGCGGCATAGGGGTCTTTATATGTTTGGCGCGCCAATCCAAATTCTCGCGCCGCGGCCGCATAAGCCTTCGCCTCCGCGAGCATGGCTCCAGCCGCAAAGTGGCTAGAGCCGTCCGCTGGCGCCAGCAGGGCCAGGATGCTCACTGCCTTCTTCTGGTTTCCTTCCTTGAGGGCTGCCCGCGCCTCGCGCAGGATCGCCCGCGGGTTGCCGCGGGAACGTGTTCCCGCTTGGTCGTAAGGCCTCAGGGCCATTGCGAACTGTTTCTCGCCAAAATAACGCTCTACCAGAAAGAGGTTTGGGGGCGGGTCGGACGGGGGATGCTTCAGTCCCTGCTTGAAATCGTTCTTGGTCCCAGCCTCCCCCTTCCGGTGGAACTCACTGACGGCCAGGTCGCTCAGGGAGAGATAGAAACGTGGACTGAGTTTCAGACTGTGCTCAAACTTACGGTTCTGACCTTCCAGGCGCCTGGCACCCGCCAGCGCCACTCCGAGCATCTTCAGCGCTCTCGGAGCGGTAGGCGAACGCTGCAGGAACTGGCGGGAAGAGGACACGTCCCGGTCAAATCCCTGGTGCGCCAGGTAGCATTCCGCGCACTGGTCGGCGGTACCGGTGCGCGGCTTGCCTGCCGCGCGGGAGACGCCTGCAATCAAGACAACGGCGGCTAGACTGCTTATTGGGACGCCGAGGCTGTCACAGATTCTTCGGCGCCTTTTCATAGGGAGATAACTGCAGAATGCACCTAGAGGGAGAAATTTCAAGACAACATCCGGCATTGCGGATGCACTTCAAGAATGCTTCAAAAAGCGCGGAGCCACAAGACGCCCGCCCTGCGGCTCCGGAAGGTGTGTCATCGTTCAGGAACAATCACCTAGGCTAGAACTCAATCCTCAGCCCGAACTGAATATCCCTGGCCGGGAACGCCCCGTTGGCAAACCCGAAGCCGCCGCCGGCGATGTCGTTGTTGACGCCCGTCAGGTTGACCCTGTTAAACACGTTGAAGAACTCGGCGCGGAATTCCAACTGCGCCCCTTCCTGTCCGACGATCCAGGGAATGTGTGTCCTCTTGGTCGCTGAAAAGTCGGTGTTGATATATCCCGGCCCATCGAAGGTATTCCGGCCGACGTTACCTAACTGCCCCAGAGCCGGGGCGGGGAAGAGGTTACCGCACATGGGAGTCGTAGGCGTGCAGCTGAAAACACCCGTGTTGAGGAACTGATTCTTAGAAAAGCCGCCGATGGGAACCCCTGAAGCCACGTTGGGACGGTCGTTGGTCGTCCCATCTGCGTTGTAGTCGCAGGTAGGGAACGACGCCCCGCAGAACACTGTAAACGGCGTGCCGGTCTGAAGGATGGTGATGTTGCTCAGCTGCCAGCCATTCAAAAAGATGTTGGCAATCGGCGAAATGCTTCCGAAATGCGGCACCTGCCACAGAGTACTGAACGACAGGCGGCGAGCCACGTTAAAGTCCGCGCGGCCGCGCTCGGCCTTGAGATTCAGAGGATCGACCGGCTCAACGTAAAACGTTTGAGCCTGGTCGGTCACCTTGCCGAAGGTATAGGCAGCCTGGAAGTTGACTCCCTTGGTAAAGCCCCGGTTGTGAATGCTGAACGTACCCCCATTATAGGCCGAGTTGTAATTTGCCTGGCCGTAGCCCAGAAAACCAAAGCTGGAGTTGTAACCGGTGTAGCCACCGTTCGCGATGAGGTCCCCGGCAAACCGATTGACGTTGTACAACGAATACAGGTGGTGACCGTTGGAGCCAAGGTAGTCGCCTTCGGCCAGCCAGTCATGAAAGACCTCGTACTGCACACCCAAGGACCAGTTCTCGCCGTACTGGGTCTGCAGGTGCTGGTCGGTGACCACCTGGCTGGTTCTGGTGCCAACAAGCCCGTTCTTGGCGTCCAGCCCGGTAACCTGGAGTCCAGGGACGGGAGGAAAGTTGTACGGTGAAGTGCCCGAAGCGCCCAGGCCGAAGGCAGGCGTACAGGGTTGCGCAGACAGAAGTGAGCAATTTGCGTTAGCGACTAGCGGGAGGTTGTTACGATCGCCCGTGTACAACTGGTTTTCCGGCCGGTCGTAAAAGATACCAGTGCCGCCGCGGATGGACATCTTGCCCTTTCTGGTTGGATCCCAGGCGAACCCTAAACGCGGGGCAAGGTATCCTACGCGTGTATGCCAAAGCTGGGGAACATGGTCCATCTTCATGTTGGTGATCCGGTCTTGCCAAGTGGCGCCACCCTGGAACACACCGTTGTTCAACCGGGCGAATCTCTCCGTGGGGCCGGTGAAGGCCTCCCAGCGGAGCCCTAAGTTGAGCGTGAGATTTGACTTTATTTTGAAATCGTCCTGGAGAAAGGCGCCCAGGTCTGTGCCACGATAGGCGAAGTCCACGTTGACCACGCCCACCTGCCCTGTCCGTGGGTCGAATTGAATATTCGACTCGTTGTACGGAGTGTCGGCAGCAAAATGGAGAACACTGGCAAACTGAAACGTCGGACGTCGAGTGGTGTCGTTGAAACTCTCATCGTCGTGGTGGCGCGCATAGTTGGCGCCGAACTTGAAGCCGTGGCGGCCGTGCGCCAGGGTGGCAATATCCTTCCATTCGTAGTTGTTCTGCCGGAACAGGCCGATAAAGCCGTTTCCAGGCAGGGCCGTGCCGTCATCGGTGCCCATCGCCGGCACTTCGCAGTTACCGCAGGGGGCGTCACCGAACGTGCGGGTGTAGGACGCGGTCATCTGGTTCACGAAGTTTGCGCCGGCGGAGTGAGTCCAGTTGAGGTTCAACAGGTGAGTGTACTCGGGCTCGGCCGGGCTGAATTTAGGGAAGTAAACCGACGGCGAAGCGAACAAGACGGTCTGCCGGGTCGTCCGGAAAAAGCTGCCGTACAGCCGGTCTTTCAAGTCGTTGAAGTAGTGGTCAATGCGCGAACTCCACTGGATACCATTTCGGAAGACGGTGTTGGAGAAGTCGCCGATGCCGCGCACAGGCGTGTCGCAGGGCATTGTCGTAAGGGGACCACTGGTGACCAGACCACTTGTGGCCGATCCGAACGATCCGATCGGTTGCGTGCCGGTGCAACTGGACCCCACGTCGGCCCCGGCTGTCGTGAACAGGCGATCAGCTTGGAAGGTGGTGGGGAAGCTGCCCAGCACATTGGTGGAGATGTTAGACGGCAGATTCGTCTTCAGGAAGCTGATCAAATTAGCCGATGGGATCTGGGCGGGAAAGGCTACGCCAACACCCGACCGCAGGATATCTACTGAACCAAATACAAAGTCCTTCTCTTTACGGATCGGTCCGCCAGCGCTCCCGGCGAACTCGTTCCGCAGGAAAACCGGCCGGTCGGGCTGGTAGACCGTCCGCGCGTTCAAATGAGTATCGGTGTGGAACCAGCTCAGGGTGCCGTGATAAACGTTGGTCCCGCTCTTGGTTTCGACGTTCACGATGGCCGCGGCGTTGCGCCCGTATTGCGCCGAAAAATTGTTGGTCTGAATTTGGACCTCTTGAATGGAGTCGGCGTTGGGCGTCAGGTTAGTTACACCGCCGCGAGGGTTGCCGTTGGTGGTGGCGCCGTCCACTGAGAAGCTATTGGATTCGGCCCGCTGGCCGTTGGCGTTCAGGTTCACTCCGTACTCCGCGTTGAAGATGTCGGCAGTCGCCTGGGCATACGCTTGGCCGCCACCGCTGGGTAATCCTGTCACGCCCGGTGTCAATACTACCAGGCTGAACATGTTCCTCCCGACCAGGGGCAGCTCATGCACCTTCACTTCGTTGATCTGGCCGGATACGGCACCGGTTGAACTATTGATAGGGGTCACCTCGGCGGTGACGTTTACGGTCTGCGTAGAAGCACCGACCTTTAGGTTCACGTTGAGGGTTCGGATTTCGGTAATCTGGATCGAAACGTCGCTGAGGACGGCCGTCTCGAAACCGCTGGCCTTAACCGTCAAGGTGAATCTGCCAGAAGGCAACGCCGTAAATCGATAAATACCAGCCGAAGAAGTAACCGTGGTGTGTTCGACGCCCGTGCTGACGTGCTTCAGGGCTACAGAGGCATTTGGAACCGCCGCTCCGGAGGGGTCAAACACTGTGCCTTCGAGCCCGCTGTTGAATTGCGCCGGCAAAGTTGAGGTGCCAAGCAAGAGCAGTAATACCGATAAGCTGGGCACTGTAAAGATTCTAGCGACCTTCATTTGAATATCCTCCTGTGTCGAAGCCGGCAACGCGGATTGGTTACGTCGGCATGCCGACGAGTACAGTCCACACTTGCGCTATTGCGAAAACATTCCTAGCGCCAAACCACCCCCCGAAGAGTGAGCCTGAATTCGGCTCACTCCGCAGAAGCGGTCTTCTCGAAATCCCTACCTCTGAAGATTGACCCTGGCACCCGACGTATAAGAGATTGTATCCACTATTGTATCCAGCGCATGATAGAGGTTAAATCTACTCGCGGGAACTTGTCAAGCGCTTTTTGACAGCGCTTTTTACCCTTTTTAATTCTTCTTACGTTGGCGTACGGACGGTCATTAGTTCCGTTAAGAAGACAGGAGCATTATTGGAGCGACCGTCGCCAAGCCCGCACTAAAATAAGGGCATGTTCGTTTGCCGAAGAATGAATCGCTTGTGCCTATCACAACGTAAACTCGCCACTGATTGTTTGTTGTGGCGACTGCTGGCTGGGACGCTGATGGCCGGAGTTTGCGGTGCGGTCGCACTCGCGCAGACTGCACAATCGCCTTCGGCCAAGTGGCATCTCCAACAAGGAATTACCTACCTGAACCAGCACGACATTCAGAAAGCTCTTGATGAATTCCGCTTTGCATTGCGTCTCAATCCCAAGAATGCGGCCGCGCACGATTACCTGGGCGAAACATTGGTAGAGTCGGGTGAAACGCAGTTAGCCGTGGAGGAGTTCCAAAAGGCGATCCAGCTCTCTGACTCGTTCGCGGGTGCGCACTTTCACCTGGGGCTGGTCTACGACCGCCTCGGACAGGCGTTGCAGGCGGTTTCGCAATACGAGAAGGCAATCTACTTGCAACCGGGGTTGATTGATGCCCGCTACGCATTGAGCGCCGCCTGCTGGAAACTCGGCGATGCTGAGGGTGCCATCGAGCTGCTGCGTCAGATCGCCCGGCAGGACCCTCCCTTTGCTGCTGAAGTGCACTACAATCTTGGGACAGAGCTAAGCCAGCAAGGTAAGCTGGACGAAGCTGTTCAAGAACTGAAGACGGCCATCAACCTCGAGCCAGCTTCCCCAAATTTCTATGGCGCCTTGATCCAGGCGCTGACTCAAAAGCAGGACCTGGACGCCGCTGCGGGCGCTGCGAAAAGAGCAGTCGAACTCGCCCCTGACCAACCAAAAAACCACTACAATCTCGCCGAGACATTAAGACTCCAAGCCAATTTGGATGACGCAGAGGCTGAATTTGGAAAGCTGTTGAAGCTCGATCCGAGCTACCCGCGCGCCCACCGGCAGCTCGGACTGGTGTTGCGACAGAAGGGAGATTACCCTGCGGCAGCCGTGCAATTGCAGGATGCCGTCGCGGAGAACCCCGAGGACTCCGAGGCACACTACTATTTGGGGTCGGTGCTCTTGAGACTGAACGAGGTGATGCCAGCGGTCGAGCAGCTTAGGGAAGCCGTGCGCCTCAGTCCCTATGATTCAGGGCCGCATGTCACGCTGGCCGAGGCCTTCAGAAGGGCGCGCAAGGCCGATGAGGCCCAGGAAGAGCTCAGGAAGGCTCAGGAGCTCGAAAAACTGCAGGCCGACGCCGGACGGTCCCGGGTTCTTTTGGGGAGCGCTGTCGAGC
The DNA here is from genome assembly GCA_003224665.1 of Acidobacteriota bacterium. Classification (GTDB taxonomy): domain Bacteria; phylum Acidobacteriota; class Terriglobia; order UBA7540; family UBA7540; genus QHZM01. The sequence continues at coordinate 4,656 of QHZM01000175.1, read as the reverse complement.
ACTGCAACAAGGGCCAAACCAAAGCCGCCCTCAGCGAGCTGCGCGAGGCGGTTGGATTGAGCCCCGAATACACTGACGCCCAGTTTCAGCTCGCCCGGGCCCTTCGGCAGAGCGGAGCACCGGCTGTCGAAGTGGAGAAAGCGCTAAGGCGGGTCATCGAGCTGAGTCCGGATTTCGCACGGGCTCACCTGGAGCTGGGGCTTCTGCTGGAGACGGGGCGACAGAGGGCAGAGGCCGCAAAAGAGCTGCGGCGAGCCCTCGAGCTTGCTCCAAGTTTTGTCGAAGCCCACCGGGCTCTCGGGACGGCCGCGCTCGCGGCGCATGACTGGCCGGCGGCCGCGTCGGAGTACATCGCCATCCTTGCCTGGATTCAGCACGATGCTAATGCGCAGCGCAATCTCTCGTATGCGCTGGCAGAGCAGAAGCGAGGGCGGAAGTAATCCGAACGTCAAGCTCCGCGTAGGCGTGGGAACTTGCAAAGAACAATTCCATCTCCCTCTTTTACCGCGATCACCCGGTCGCCCTTGATATTCTGCAGGCGGGTCAAGGCTCCGCTCGGCCACCGGATCTCCACAGAATCGACGGTCTCCCTGTTTCCCAGGCCAAAGTGCACCCTCGGATCGTGTGCCGACTGGTAGCTGGCGCCGCCCTTGCGCTGCTCGAACAGTACCAGGTCCCCTGCCACCACTTTGACCCGCGCTCCCACTCCATCCCGATTGGACTTAGTTCCGATCAGGAGGATCTGTAACCAGTGACTTTTATTGCCGCCGTCGTTCCGCAGCAACTGCGGCGCCTGCCCGTTGTTGCTGACCAGAACGTCAAGGTCGCCGTCATTATCAAAGTCTCCCAGCGCAGCGCCGCGGCTGACGCGCGGAAGTTGGAAATCCGGCCCGAGCCGGTCACTGACGTTTTCGAAAACGCCTCGCCTCGTGTTGCGGAACATGAGTTTGGGCTCAGCGTGGTAGGTGCCGGCGTGGTAGAGCTCGATGTTATCCAGGATGTGGCCGTTGGCAAAGAAGAGGTCCTGGGCACCGTCATTGTCATAATCCATGAAGCAAGTGCCGAACCCGCTTAAGTGAAACGTGGCGTAGGCGAGCTTGGCTTGGTAGGTGGCGTCTTCAAACGAGCCGTCGCCCAGGTTGCGATAAAGGCGGGCCTGTTCAAAATCCAGGTGAGTCACGATCAGGTCAAGCCACCCGCTGCCCGTGGTATCGGCGGCGTCGGTCCCCATGCCGGCTTCGGGCCTGCCCTCACTGCTGACGGCGACTCCCGCCAGATAACCAACTTCCCGAAAAGTGCCGTCGCGGTTGTTGTGGAAGAGGAAGTTCGGCATAGCGTCATTGGCGATAAAAATGTCCTGCCAGCCGTCGTTGTCGTAGTCGAAGGTAACCACACCCAGCCCGTTGCCAGGCTTCGAGCCAACTCCCGACGATTGACTAACGTCCGTGAAGGTACCGTCACCATTGTTGTGGTACAGCGTCGGTCTCTGGCCCTGATACACATCAGGGTGGCAGTAGCCGCGATATCCCGGCTTGTGTTCGCCGCACCAGACGTTGTTGTCCGGCGACCAGTTCACATAGTTGGCGATCACGATGTCCAGTCGACCGTCGTTGTCGTAGTCGAAGCACGCCGCGCTCGAGGCCCACTTGCCGCTGTTCGAGACTCCGGCGCGTGCCGTCACGTCCGTAAACGTTCCGTCGCCATTGTTGTGGTAAAGAATCGAGCGGTCGTAGCCCAGAACGTAGAGGTCGGGGAATCCGTCGTTGTCGTAATCGCCAACCGCTACGCCCATGCCGAACAGACCCTCAGCCCCGACGCCAGCCTTCTCGGTGACATCCGTAAACGTGCCGTCACCATTGTTGCGATAAAGCGCACTCCGCAGGGGCTGGGTTGGCTTGTAAAGGCGGGTCGCTGCGCCGTTGACGAGGTAAAGGTCCATCAGGCCGTCTTGGTTGTAGTCAATCCAGCCGCAGCCGGAGCCCATCGTTTCAATCATGTACTTTTCCGTCGAGGCGGCATTGTCATGCCGGAAGGTAATGCCGGCCGAATGGGCGACGTCTAGGAAGGTGACCGGATTGGGTACAGCAGTCTGGGAAACTGCGCGAGCCGGAAAGCAAGACGCCCAAACGATGGAGAGCGCCTTGAGCAGGTCCCTTCTTGAAGTGTGAAATTTAGCCACCACTCAATGGATCCAAGAGCCAGGCCTCAGAACCGGAGAGCCTTGAGCTTACCATTGAAGAGCGATTGGTTTCGGCTGCCACCCGGAACAACCCGCACATCAATCTTGCGCGGACTCGGCGCAAGCATCTTCGATCCTTCTGCCAGGCTCAGATTCAATTCCCGGCTTCGGTCGCGCCAGGAAGCTCGCAGCCTCATGAACTCACCGCGCCGGAAGTTGAAGCTGACTCCGTCGTCCTCGTATAACTCGAGTTCGCTGTCGGCGCCTGAGTAGACATTCAGCGTCAGTGCGCCGTCGGCAGGTTCGGTGGTGTACTGTTTGACAGGCCCCATGGGAATAATTGCTCCGGCCCGCACGTAGAGCGGCAAGGTGGCAAGGTCGACGGCCCGCGTGATCTCGCGCCCGCCTTCCAGCCTCTCCTCTGTCCAAAAGTCGTACCAAAGGCCTGGCGGCAAGTAGAGCGTGCGTGAGCTCGCCGCCTTTTCCGTGACCGGGCACACCAGAATGTCGCGGCCCCACAAGTACTCATCGCCGCGCTCGAGGGCGTGCGGGTCGTCCGGATAATGGAGCCATAGCGCCCGCATCACCGGCAGGCCCGTATCGTGCGCCTCGCGAACCGCAGTGTAGAGATACGGCAACAGGCGATAACGCAGGTCAAGGTATTTGCGGCAGATGGGTTCGACCTGCTGGTTGTGAAGCTCCGAGCGATCCGGAAGGCCGGAGCGGCCACTATAGCCCTCCAACTCCGTCGGACCATACTCGCCCGTGTCCCATCCCCACGGCAGGCGGAGCTTCCAAGTCCGTCCGTGCGAGCGGAAGAGCGGGCAGAAGGCGCTGAACTGAAACCAGCGCACGAAGAGTTCTCCCGTCAGTTCCGGCGTGGTCACAAAGCCGCCCGTGTCGGTGCCCCAATAGGGCATCCCGCTCAACCCTGTGTTGATCCCGACTTGGACTTGTGCTCGGGGCGTCTGCCACACCGAATCAATATCGCCCGACCAGAGCCAGCCATAACGCTGCATTCCGGCATAACCGTTGCGATGAAGCGCGAATGGTCGCAGGGTGGGCCGCTCCAGCTGGGGGCCTTCCCAGTACATCCGGTTTCGCACCAGGCGCGACTCGGCGGGCAATCCGTCGCCTTCGTCAGGCCACCACCCGTCCACTCCCAGGCGGAATACTTTCAGATGCTCGTCCCAATAGCGTCGCGCATCATCGGCGGTTTCGAGATCGGCGTCACGGCCGGTAACGCGGCCATGCAGGTGCTTGGGGGGATTGACAACGTGGAGGACAATTCGGAAGTGTTCCGCGTGCAGCTCACGGATGATCTCTTCCGGGTCGGGGAACACTCGGCTATTGAAGGTAAATGACCCGTGACCTGTGTTCCAACCCGAAGGACAAAAACCCGTGCCGAGGTAGATGAGGGCATCACAGGGCAACTTCTTATCACGAAATGTTCGGGCTTCGTCCAGCACTTCTTCACGGCTCACGAGAGTGCGATGCGACTGGAGGTAGCCAAGGGCCCAGACGGGCGGCATATGGGGAAAGCCCGTCAGTTTGGCGAATTCTTTCATAATCTGACGAGGATCTGCGGCTGCGGTCAGGAAGAAATCGAGTGGAACTAACCGCTGACCGTCTATGGGAGCGAAACGCCCTTCCGCTCCCGTGAGGTCGAAGCTGCCTGAAGGCTGATGGAAAAATAAAGCCCAGCCGGCTGAGCCAATGAGCCAGGGGATCGGCATCCTTGCGCCGGTCACATCCAGGTCCGGACCCGCCTGTCCGTTGTCCATGGGATAAGCGTGCCCGCGCCGGTCGAGCTGGGGGCCGCCTTCCCCGAGTCCAAAGAGGGGGCCATCGTTCAATGAGAAGCGGACCGTGCCATCGCTCACGCTAATCCTCAACTGCCGGACGCGCAGCGAGCTGCGTGGAAATACGTCGATCTGGACACCGTTCTCGAGGTGCGAAAGCACAAGGCGGGTTTCATCTTTGCGCACGCTGAGCGAGTTCTGGACAGACCTCACTCTCGCGAGTGGCGGCGGCCACTCTCGCTCCACAAGCGCAAGGCTCTTCTCCACAAGTCGCACGGTGCCATCGGCGGAAATGGGAACAAGGCTGACGCGCAATGTATAAGGCGTGACGGCAACAACTTGCAACTCGACAGGTTGGCCTGCGACTTTCAGTGGAAAACCGCACGATCCGGCTTGCCTCGATTGCAACTCCGCAGCGCTGGAGTGTCCCACGATAGCGCTGGCTGCTCCCGCTGCCGCTAGTTGTGCCAGCGCCGCGCGGCGTGACAGTAGCTTCCCCATCCGGTTCAAGTTCTCCTGCTTCATGCGGCACTCGCTCGCTGCTTGGCGCGCAGAATGATTTGCTCCATCACGTCACGATAACGGTCGAACGTATCGTCCACGACGGTGATCGTTGGGATCTGCAGATCGCTTGGCGAAAGTGCCTTCGGATCGAACCGCTGGAAACCGGATTCG